>JANYBA010000314.1 GCA_025360985.1 Gammaproteobacteria bacterium
GCCACTTGCATCGACGTAAGCTGCGTACGGGTCGGTATGTTCCAGCAATGCCCTGCTTGGGCCGTATTGATAGTCCTGGCTTCCGGACTGCCGATGAACAGCATTGATCAAGCCTTGACCGACCGACAAGGACGCGCCGGCAATCAAGAGCGCGAAGAGTCCGCTCCTAAGCGAAATGGACAATGCCATCTTGAGTGTCCCAATGCCCTTTGGAGCCCCAGAATAGGGTGACCGTCTTCATTTTCGTCGAGGCTCGTACGAACGGTCAGGGCGAGTTCGCCGGAAGTGCCGGCAGCGTCGGCTTCTCGCCGCGATCGCCGGCCGCGGCGGCGGCATCGAGCTTGACCAGGGTCTCGTCGGCTGGATCCACCGTCAGCCCGAGTCGGGCGATGAAACCGCAGTTGCCCCATTGGCCGCCTTCGCAGGCGAGGTGGGCTTTGCCCTGGTAGTAGCGGATGATCGCCGCGATGCCCGCCTTGGCGCGGGCATTGTCCGGTTGCGTGGCCAGCACCCGGCGATACAGGTACCAGGCGCTGTCGTCTTCGGGCGACTGCAAATGGCGGCCGGCGTTCTCGACGGTCTCGGTGCCTTGCTTGAGGTAGGCATCGGCCTGCGTCAGCGCCGTTTCGATTTCTTCCGGCGGCAGGACCGGCACCGTCGGTGAATTCGGGAAACTGGTGGCCAAGGGCGTGCTGTCGCCGCCGGTGAGCGGCGCGGAGGGAACCGTCGTCACCGGCGCATCGGCAACAGGCGCGGTCGCCTTGGGCCAGAACTGCCAGGCGAGAACGCCGACGACCAGGACGATCGCCGCTCCGACCGCGGGCATCAGCCATGCCGGCCGTTCGCCGGACTTCGACAGGCTCACCTTGGTGCGTTGCTGGGTCGCAGAGCCGGCGCCGATGCGCTGGGTCGAGCCCGGCTTGCGGCCGGAGGACAGATGCAGGTTGGCCGAAGGCGGCGCGCTCGCCACCAGTTTCTGGATCGCCTCCACCACCGCCGAACCGGTGTTGAGCCGCTCGGCCGGCAGCTTGGCCATCAGTCCGTTGATCAAAGGTTGCAGCCAGGCCTGGCCCATCGGCAATTCCGGCAGCGGGTGGGTCACGTGCATCAGCGCCACGGTGAAGGGATCGCTGGCTTTGTAGGGCGGATGCCCGGTGAGCATTTCGAACAGCATCGTGCCGAGGCTGTACAAATCGGAACGGCCATCGACCGGCTCGCCGCGCGCCTGCTCCGGGCTCATGTAGTCGGGCGTTCCGACCGAGGTGCCGGCGACGGTCGAGCTGTTGCTGCCGTCCATGGCCTTGGCGATTCCGAAGTCGGCGAGCACCACCCGGCCATCGGCGCGGAATAGCACGTTGCCCGGCTTGACGTCGCGATGCACGAAGCCCTTCTGGTGGGCGAAGTCGAGTCCCTGGGCGACGTCGGTGGCGATGTCGAGGCATTCGGCGACGCTCAGGCCGCCCTCGTGGAGGCGTTCCTTGAGCGTGCCGCCGGGAATGTATTCGGCGGCGAGGTAGTACACGCCCTTGTGGCAACCGATGTCGAACACGGTGACGAGGTTGGGGTGTTGCAGCTTGGCGGTGATCTTGCCTTCGATCAGGAAGCGGCTGGCGAATTCGGTGTTGGCGGCCAGCACCGGCGACATCACCTTGAGCGCGACCTCGCGGTCCAGCGATTTCTGCACCGCCAGGAACACCGAGGCCATGCCACCCTCGCCGATCGGCTTGAGGATGTGGTAGCCGGGGATGTCGATGTCGACGGCGGTAAGCAGGACGGTCGCGTTCATGCCGGTTGTTCCTCCTGCCACAGGAGTCGCCCGGCCTTGCCGGCGATCTTCGCGAGCCGGGCGCGGTGCGCCGCCAGTTCGTCGGCGCTGGCGCGGAGCACGCGCGGCCGCTGCGTCGGCAGCTCGGCAGCGCCGATGCCCGTGCCTGGATCCACCGGAGTGGACTCGGCGTGGCTGAAGCCGAGCGCGCATTGGCCGGCGGTGAGCGCCAGGTAAACCTCGGTGAGCAACTCGGCATCGAGCAGGGCGCCATGGAGTTTGCGGTGCGCGTTGTCCACGCTCAGGCGCCGGCACAAGGCGTCGAGCGAATTGCGCTGGCCCGGGAAACGCTCGCGCGCCAATGCCAGCGTGTCCAGCACCTGCGCGTGGTCGCCCATGCGGCCGTGCTGCGCGCCGGCCAGCGACAATTCGTAGTCGAGGAAGCCGATGTCGAAGCTCGCGTTGTGGATCACCAGCTCGGCACCGCGGATGAAGTCGAGGAATTCGTCCACGACCTGGACGAAGCGCGGCTTGTCGGTGAGGAAGGCGAGGCTCAGGCCGGTGATCTCCTGGGCGCCGGGTTCCATCTCGCGATCCGGGTTGAGGTAGCGCTGGAAGCGGCGCCCGGTCGGGCGCCGTTCGATGATCTCGATGGCGCCGATTTCCACGACCCGGTTGCCCTTTTCCCAGGACAGGCCCGTGGTCTCGGTGTCGAGCACGACCTGGCGGATCATGCCGCGCTCCGGTCGCGCATGCGCTCGGCGGCGTTGCGCGCGAGCGCGTCGACGCGCTCGTTCTCGACGTGGCCGGCGTGTCCTTTCACCCAATGCCACTTCACCTGGTGGCGGCCGGACGCGGCTTGCAGGCGCAGCCAGAGGTCCTGGTTCTTGACCGGATCGCCGCCGGCGGTTTTCCAGCCGCGCCGGATCCAGTTCGGCAGCCATTCGCCGATGCCTTTCTGCACGTACTGCGAGTCGGTGTGCAATGCCACCGCGCAAGGGCGATCGAGCGCTTCCAGCGCCATGATCGCCGCCAGCAATTCCATCCGGTTGTTGGTGGTGTCGGGATCGCCGCCGGACAACTCGCGTTCGACCCGGCCGTGGCGCAGCAGTGCGCCCCAACCGCCGGGACCCGGGTTGCCGATGCATGCGCCGTCGGTGTGGATTTCCACCTGCTTCATTCGCTTTCCTGCCTGCTCATCCGAGACTGACCCCGGGCCGTAGACTCGCGGCCGACGCCGATTTTCGCAAGGGGGTCAATGGCGCATCGCGGCGGCGCAACACCAGCAGGTAGGCCGGGCGCAGCGTGTCGCCCCAGCGATTGCCCATCCTGCTGGCGCCACCCAGGCGGCAAGGCCCGAGGAACTGTCGGGACATGGTGGAAAAACCGCATTCGCGCGCCATCTGGTCGGACGTGCCGACGCTGCGCAGGCGGGCGCCGGCGCGCCCGTGGCGAAACACGCAGGGGCTCCAGGGATTGAGGCCGAATACCATGGCAACGCCTTCGGGCTTGAGCACGCGCCGGAACTCGACCAGCAGCGCGTGCGGCGCCGGCGAGGTCTCGAGCACGAAGCAGGCGTAGACCAGCGATTGGCTTTCCGACGCGAACGGCAATTCGTCGTCGCCGCACTGCACCTGGCCCGAGAAACCTTGGTCGATCCGATGCAGGCTCACGACCTGCGAAAGCATGTTGCCGGAGAGTTCCGGGGCGATGTCCGCCAATGGCCGCATGTACAGCCCGCTGTGTCCGAATACCCGGGTCAATTCCGGGATCGCGTTGCGTTGCACGTCGGCCAGCATGCGTCGTCCGACCTCGCGCGACAGCCAGTCGATAGGCGGCGCGGATGGTTGACGGAAGGGGCGCAGGGAAGGCATGGTCCGGATTCTGCGGCAATCCGCCAGTCCGGTCACGCCCCGCATGCTGACGTTGCGCCCCCTGCCCGCGTTCTCCGACAACTACATCTGGACCCTGTCCAATGCCAGTAGCCAGGGCTTGGTAGTGGATCCTGGCGAAGCCGGCCCCGTGCTGCAGGCCGTCGCCGAGGGACTGGTGCCCGTCGCGATCCTGCTCACGCACCACCATCCTGACCACGTGGGCGGAACCCGCGAACTGCTGGAGCGATTTGCCGTTCCCTGCTATGCGCCATTCGACGATCGCATCAGCGCCCCGACCGTGCGCGTGCGCGATGGCGATCGGTTCGCGATTCCGGAACTCGACCTGGAATTGGAGGTGCTGGAAATTCCCGGCCACACGCTCAGCCACATCGCCTTCCATGGCGGCGGGATCGTGTTCTGCGGCGACACCTTGTTCAGCCTCGGCTGCGGCCGGATGTTCGAAGGCACGCCCACGCAGATGCTGTCGTCGCTCGATCGACTGGCGGCGCTGCCGGGCGAAACCCTGGTTTGCTGCGGCCACGAATATACCCAGGCCAATGCCCGTTTTTCCCGCGCCGCCGAGCCGGAGAACCACGAACGCGATCGGCGCAGCGCCGAGGTCGACGACCTGCGCGCCCGCGGCCTTCCCAGCGTTCCCAGCCACTTGGCCAGCGAACGCGCCTGCAATCCCTTCCTGCGCGTGGACCAGCCCGGCGTCCTGGCCACGCTGCATGCGCGCGGGATCGTCGTCGAAGATCGCGTGCAGGCATTCGCCGCCTTGCGCTCGTGGAAAGACGGATTCTCCTGATGAATCCGCTGGTTCGCTCGGCGATCGCAGCTTCGCTGTTCCTGCTTGCCGCCTGCCAGCAGGCCGTCCGACCGAACCTCACCGACGTGCTGACACCGGTCGAGTCGTCACCACCGGCGCAGTGGGAACCGCTACCGGAAACGGCGCGGGCGCCGGCGCCAATGGCCGTCGCGCCGGATCCGGTGTTCGGATCCGGCGAAGAAGTGTTCGCACGCTTGCGCAGCGGCATCGAGGCCGAAGCCTGCAATTCCGGTGGCGAGATGGCGCGCCGGTGGCAAAGACGATTCAGCGCCAATCCGACCGCGTTCGCCCGGCAGCTGGCGGCCGCGCTGCCCTTGATGGATTACGTCGTCGGCCAGATCGAGTTGGCGCAGTTGCCGTCGGTATTCGCGTTGATCCCGCTGATCGAGAGCAACTACCGCGCCAATGCCGTCGGCGTCGGCGCGCCGCTCGGCCTGTGGCAGATGATTCCGAGCACCGCGCGCAACCACGGCGTCGTCATCAAGTCCGGATACGACGGTCGCCTGTCGCCGATCGAATCCACGCACGCCGCCCTGTCCTACCTC
The DNA here is from genome assembly GCA_025360985.1 of Gammaproteobacteria bacterium. Classification (GTDB taxonomy): domain Bacteria; phylum Pseudomonadota; class Gammaproteobacteria; order Xanthomonadales; family Xanthomonadaceae; genus Arenimonas. The sequence goes on from JANYBA010000314.1 coordinate 5,014, forward strand.
GATACCTTGCAGGCGATGATGGGACGCTGGCCGGCCACGGTCATGGCCTACAACGCCGGCGAAAACCGCGTGCGGGCGGCACTGGCCCGCGCGGCCGCGGGCGACCCCGCCGCCGGGACACGCCACCCGCCGGGATTGGCCGACGTCACCTACGAATACGTGGCGAAGCTGCAGGCCTTGTCCTGCCTGATCGCCGATCCGGCGCGCGCCGGCATCGAATTGCCTTTGCAGGCACGCTTCGAGCGCATGCGCGAACTGACGATGGACGCGGACATCGATAGCGTCGAACAGTTCGCCAAGCGCCAGGGCATCGACGCCAAAGTCTTGCGCGGGCTCAACCCGGCCTACCGGGGTGGCCGCGTCGCGACGGGCGCACCGCGCCGGATATTGGTGCCGGCATCGGCGCTGGTGGCCACGGCCGCGCCGCCGCCGCCGGATGCGCCAGCCTCGCCATGACCATTCCATGCTTGGCGGTATGGCACTGGCGAGTCCACACTATCGGCATCATTCAAGGGGGAGGACACACATGGGATTCCTGACCGGCAAGCGCGCCCTGATCACCGGCATCGCCAGCCAGCGCTCGATCGCCAACGGCATCGCCGAATCCATGCGCCGCGAAGGCGCCGAGCTGGCGTTCACCTACCAGAACGAAAAACTCAAGTCGCGGGTGGAAGAAGCCGCCGCCGAATACGGATCGAGCATCGTGCTGCCGCTGGACGTCGCCGACGACGCCCAGATCGATGCCTGTTTCGCCGAATTGGCCAAGCATTGGGATGGCCTGGACATCCTCGTCCACTCGATCGGCTTCGCGCCGCGCGAGGCGATCGACGGCGAATACCTGCAGGGCCTGACCCGGGAGAATTTCCGCATCGCCCACGACATCTCGGCCTACTCGCTATCCGCTCTCGCCAAGGTCGCGCGCCCGATGATGAAGGGCCGCAACGGCAGCATCCTGACGCTCAGTTACCTGGGCGCGGAGCGCGCGCTCGCCAACTACAACGTGATGGGCGTGGCCAAGGCCGCGCTCGAAGCCAGCGTTCGCTACCTCGCCCTCAACCTCGGCCCCGAGGGGACGCGCGTCAACGCGATCTCGGCCGGGCCGATCAAGACCCTGGCCGCGGCGGGCATCGCCAATTTCCGCAAGATGCTCGGCCACGTCGAGGAATACGCGCCGCTGCGCCGGAGCGTGACCATCGAGGACGTCGGCAACGTCGCCGCCTTCCTGTGCTCGGACCTGGCCGCCGGCGTCACCGGCGAGATCACCTACGTCGATGCCGGCTACAACATCCTCGGGATGACCGGCATCGAAGGCGTCTGAACGACGATCGCCTTCAGCCTCGATGCAAAGAAAAAACCCGGCCGAGGCCGGGTTTTTTTCGCCTGCGGACTGGTCTTACAAACGGTCTTCGGCGACCTGGATGGTGTATTGCTTGCGCAAGCCCCGGATGTAGGACAAGGCATCGATCTGGCCACGGAAGGTGGCGAGTTCCTGCTTCAATCGCGCCCGCACTTCGGGAGTGGCACGACTCAAGTCGCCGTCGGCGACGCTGGTCACGACCACCAGGGCGTAATGGTCAGGCGCGAGCTTGGCCAGGCCGACCGGCGCGTTTCCGGCGGACGGCGCCGGGAGCAGGAAGGCCGCGTCGGACAGCGGCTTGAGTTGCGGTGTCGGCGGGTTCCTGGTCATGCCCGGAAAGTCGGCAACGGTCCGCGTCACTTCACCGGCGAGCGCATCCAGGCTTTCACCCTTGCGCGCACGCGCCAGCAAGGCATCGGCGTGCTCCTTGCTGGCCTTCGCCAGGCGGTCGGCGCCGAGGTCGGCCAGGGCGCGATCGCGCACGCGCGCCAGGGGCAGCGTGGCGGCCGCCTGGTAGTCGGTCACGTGGATGGCGACCACGTGGTTCTGGTCCAGGTCGATCGGGTCGCTCACCTGGCGCTCGACTTTCTGCGCGTCGCTGAATGCGGCCTTGCGCACCTGGTCCAACGCGGCGATGCCGTCGCCGTGGAACTCCGTGAACAGGCCGGAACGCTGGATCGGCAACTGCAATTCCTTCGCCGCCGCCGCCAACGAGGTCGGATCGGCGTAAATCCGGTCGGTCAACTTGCTCGACAGGTCGTTGAACCGGCGCTCGCGCTCGCTGTCCTGGTATTCGGCTTCCAACTGGCCGCGAACCTCCTCGAAGGTCTTGGCGTTGCCGGGCTGGAGCTCGCGGAACCAGACCACGTGCCAGCCGTCCGGCAAGCGCACGGGGTCGCTGACCTGTCCGGGCTGGAGGGCGAAGAAGGCCTTGTCGAAGGCATCGCCGAACACGCCTTTCTCGACCGGCCCGAGATCGCCGCCCGCGGACTTGGAGCCGAGGTCGTCGGAATTCTCGCGCGCCAGCGCGGCGAAATCGCCGCCCGGCAATCGTGCGCGCGTCGCCAGGGCTTGCGCCTTGGCCAGCGCGGCGGCGACGGCGGGCGCAGGGGCTTTCTCGTCGACCTTCACCAGGATGTGGGACGCGAAGCGTTGCTCGCTGGTGCCAAACCGGCTCTTCTCGTTTTCGTAGCGCTCGCGCAGGGTTTGTTCGTCGGCAGGCGGCGAGGCCGGCAAGGTGGCGGCGTCGAGCTCGACGTATTCCACGGCAACTTGTTCCGGCGTGCGGTAGGTACTGGCATGCGAGTCGTACCAGGCCTTGACTTCGGCCTCGGTCGGCGGCGCGACCGCCATGGTCGGCGGCGGAATGTCCAGGATGCGCAGATTGCGGATCTGGCTGCTCTCGTGCAGGAAGGAATCGACCTCGGCATCGCTGGCGATCGCCGAAGCCACGACCTGGACCGGCAGCATCTGGCGGGCGAGGTCGTCACGAACGATCTGCTCGAACTGGCGCGGGGTCAGGTTCTGGGTTTGCAGCACCAGCCGGTACTGGTTGGCGTCGAACTTGCCGGCGACCAGGAACGATTCGTCGGTGCGGATCCGCTTGGCGACCTCGGCGTCCGACAGGACCACGCCGATGCGTTCGGACTCCAGCGCCACCAGGGTGTCGTCCACCATCTGGTCGAGCACGACGCGCTTGTTCTCGACTTTTTCGAAATCGGCGGCGTTGAAGGCATTGCCCTGCGCCTGTCGTTGCTGCTGGCGCGCCTGCTCGAAGCGCTTGCGGAATTCGTCGACCGAAATGTCCTTGGACGTCCACAACAGGCTCACCGGCCAGTAATCCGGAGCCGACCGCCACCACGTCGGCGGCGCCTGGATGCGGGCGGCGAATCTTTCAAACTCCGGCCCTTTGTCGACTTGCTGCAGGCCGAAGCCGACACCGAAAATGATGATGACCGCACCGAGGATGATGGTGGCGATCCAGCCGGAAGTCTTGTCGCGGATGTTCTGGAGCATGGTGTTTGCGCCGATGTAGGCGGGTCCGAGGCGACGAACCCTGAAAAAACGAGGGCGCCGTCAAGGCGCCCTCTTGGTCTGGCGGAGTGGACGGGACTCGAACCCGCGACCTCCGGCGTGACAGGCCAGCATTCTAACCGACTGAACTACCACTCCGCGTTTCGGACCTGGATGCTTTGGTGGGTGCTGAGGGTTTCGAACCCCCGACCCTCTCCGTGTAAAGGAGACGCTCTACCGCTGAGCTAAGCACCCAGGCTGAACGCTTAGTTTACGGCATCCTTGAGGGCTTTGCCAGCCTTGAAGGCCGGGTTCTTGGAGGCCTTGATCTTGATGGTGGCGCCGGTTTGCGGATTGCGACCCTGGCGGGCAGCGCGCTTGCGAACCGAGAAGGTGCCGAATCCGACGAGGGTGACGGTGTCGCCCTTCTTGAGCGCCTTCTTGATCACTTCGATGGCCGCATCCACGGCGCGACCGGCATCGGCCTTGGACAACTCGGCGGCGTCGGCGACGCCACCAACAAAATCGGCTTTGTTCATTGTTGACTCCCTGGGCGGGTCTTTCCCGCAGTTTAAAAAAACGGACCCGCTTCCCCTTGCGGCTCGCCGGCCCGATCCATTAGCGCCGTCACTCGGAACATTCCGTCAACGGGTAGAAAGATTTATACCAGCGCGATTTTCACCGCGCAAGCGTTGAGAGCCAATATTTTCGCGGCTCGCAGGCGTCCACGCAATTCCAGGATCAATGCGGACGCACGGTGTCGACTTTGACTTCGGCCGCCACTTCCGGCGCCGGCGCTTCGGAAGATGGCAATCGACCTTGCGGCGGTCGCTCGAGGGCAATGCCGAGCACCTGGTCGATCCACTTCACCGGAACAATCTCAATGCCTTGCGTGACGTTCCTCGGAATGTCGGCAAGATCCTTGCGATTCTCTTCCGGGATGAGCACGGTCTTGATTCCGCCCCGCAGCGCCGCCAGCAGTTTCTCCTTGAG
>JANYBA010000355.1 GCA_025360985.1 Gammaproteobacteria bacterium
TTGGTCGGCATCGCGCCGGACGGATGCCAATTCCGGGTCGTGCGGGTCGGTCGCGACAGCGATCGACAGCTGCAGCTGCCGGTGGAAATCGAAATAACGCTGCAAGCCGCTTACGCCGTCGAAGAACTGGGCGAAACGCACGCGCTCGTCGACGCCGTGGCAGGCTTGCATGAATTGCGCCTGGACCGCGTCCCACACCGCCAGTTCCAGCTCGGTATGGATCAACTCGCACGACTTGCGCTTGTCCAACCGGGTGTGCAGGCGCTTGGCCTCGGCGGTGTTCTTGGCCACGCTGCCGAGTACGGTATGGCGCGCGCGTTCGCTCTGTTGCGCCCGCTCGATTTCGCGCACGGCTTCTTCCCGCGCCTGGCGCTTGCGATCGGCAATCAGCGCCAGCCAGACGCCCACGAACACCCCCACGATTCCCGCCAGCGTCTGGACTAAAAAATCAGCGAGGGCGGAACTCACGGTGGCTAGGGATGGGCGTTGCCCAGCCGGCTCAGCTGGTCGCAGTCGCGATCGTCGGATCGATGACGCGCGCAATCCGGACGACGCTGCTGACCGGAATGCCGCACAAGCGGCCGTGCTCGCGGATCAGGTCCTCGTCAGGCGCCAGGTAGACGCAGTAGATCTTGTCGGCGGTCACGAAGCTCTCCAGCCACTGGATATCGACGCCGAGGTCGGCCAGCACGCCGACGGATTTTCGTCCCACGGCTTGCAAATCCGACAGGCTCATCTTGCCCACGCCGGGAATATTGCGCTCGACTACGTACTTGTTCATGGCAGTCCTCGCCTCCGCTGATTCAAGGCGCAACCACTATAGACCGCTCCCCGCGCGATCTGCAAATCAGGCAAACGGATCCCGCAGCACGATGGTCGATTCGCGGCCGGGGCCGGTCGAGACGATGGCCAGCGGGCAGCCAGAAAGCTCCTCGAGCGCACGCAGGTAGGCGCGGGCCGCGGGCGGCAGCTTGTCCCAGTCGGTGATGCCGGCGGTGGTTTCGGTCCAGCCCGGGAACTCGAGGTAGACCGGCTCGCATTCGTCCCAGCCCTGGGCGTCGAGCGGCGCGTACTCGCTCTGCTTGCCATGGTACTTGTAGGCGATGCACATCTTCAGCGAAGGCATGCCGTCGAGGATGTCGAGCTTGGTGATGCACAGGCCGTCGATGCCGTTGATCATCACCGCGCGCTTGAGCGCCACGAGGTCGATCCAGCCGCAACGGCGCGGCCGGCCGGTGGTCGCGCCGAACTCGGCGCCGCGGTCGCGGATGCCCTGGCCGATCTCGTCGTTGAGCTCGGTCGGGAACGGGCCGCCGCCGACGCGGGTCGCGTAGGCCTTGGCGATGCCGAGCACGTAGTCGATCGAATCGGCGCCGACGCCGGTGCCGGCGAGCGCGCCGCCGACCGTGGTGTTCGACGAAGTGACGTAGGGATAGGTGCCATGGTCGATGTCGAGCAACGAGCCCTGCGCGCCTTCGAACATCACGCGCTTGCCCTGTTTGCGCAGCTCGTGCAGCAAGGCAACGATGTCCGTCTTCATCGGTTCCACGTATTCGCCGAACGCGACCGCTTCGTCGAAGGTCTGCTGGAAATCGACCGCCTCGACGCCGAGGTATTTGGTCAGGACGAAGTTGTGGTAGTCGAGCGCGCTGCGCAACTTGTCGGCAAGCTCGCCGGGATATTTCAAATCGGCGACGCGGATGCCGCGCCGCGCGACCTTGTCTTCGTAGGCCGGGCCGATGCCGCGGCCGGTGGTGCCGATGGCCTTGCCGCCGGCGGCCTTTTCGCGGGCCTGATCCAGGGCGATGTGGTAGGGCATGATCAGCGGCGTCGCCGGGCTGATCTTCAAGCGCGAGCGCACGTCGACGCCGGTGGCCTCGAGTTCGGCGATTTCCTTCTTCAACGCGGCTGGGCTAAGCACGACGCCGTTGCCGATCAGGCAAAGCGCATCGGGCCTCAGGATGCCCGAGGGAATCAGGTGCAGGACGGTCTTCTTGCCGTTGATGACCAGGGTGTGGCCGGCGTTGTGGCCGCCCTGGAAGCGCACGACCGCGCCGATTTCCTCGGTCAGCAGATCGACGATCTTGCCCTTGCCCTCGTCGCCCCACTGGGCGCCCAACACCACTACCGACTGACCCATTGCCCTGCTCCAGACGTGGAAAAAGCCGGAGGAGGCCCCGGCTTTGGGAAATTATACGCCCGAATCGCCCGCGATTCAGGGGCCTGGGCGCGACCTCAGCGTTTGTCGCTGCCCATGTAGCGCAGGAACTCCGAATTCGGGTCCAGCACCATCACCGTCTTGCCGTCGGCCATCGACTTCCGGTAGGCCTCGAGGCTGCGGTAGAAGGCGTAGAACTCGGCGTCTTGGCCGTAGGCGGCGGCGCCGATCTCGGCGGCGCGGCCATCGCCTTCGCCGCGCAGCTTCTGGGCGTCGCGCTCGGCGTCGGCGACCAGCACGCGGCTCTGGCGCTCGGCCTCGGCGCGGATGCCTTCGGCGGCCTGGGTGCCTTCGGCGACCAGGGCATTGGCGACCTGCTGGCGCTCGCTGCGCATGCGGTCGTAGACGGAGTTGAGGATCTGGCTGTCCTGCGGCAGGTTGATGCGCTTGATGCGCACGTCCAGCACTTCGATGCCGAGCGTCGCGGCGCCGGCATTGATGTTGGCGAGCAGGCGACCGGTCAGGTCGGAGCGGCCGCTGGACACCACTTCGGCGAGCGCCAGCTGGTTGATCTCGTTGCGCAGGGCGTTCTTGACGATCGGCGTCAGGCGCTGCTTGGCGGCCATCTCGTCGCCGCCGCTGGCGGCGCGATAGAAGGTCAGCACGTCCTTGATCTGCCACTTCACGAAGAAGTCGACTTCGACGTCCTTCTTTTCGGCGGTCAGGTAGCGCTCGGGCGCGTCGTCGAGCGAGAGGATGCGGCGGTCGAACTTGCGCACCGTCTCGACCATCGGCCACTTCGCGTGCAGGCCGGGCGCGAGGTCGGTGCGGGCGACCTTGCCGAGGTTGAGCACGATCGCGGTCTGGCCTTCGTTGACCACGAACAGGGAGCTGAAGGCGAGCAGCAGCACGCCGACCAGCGCGAACATCAGGATCTGGATATTGCGCATGTCAGCGTCCCCCTTCCCGGCCGGCCGCACGCGGCGGGCGTCCGTCGGTACCGTTGTCGTCGTCGGATGGCGCGGCCGGCGCGGTGGCGCGCACCGCCGGCAGCGGCGACAGCGATGGCGCCGCACCCGCCGGGGTGTTGCCGAGCGGCAGGTAGAAGACGTTGTTGTGGCCGGAGATGACGCGCGTGCTGCTGTTGGCCAGCACTTCCTGCATGGTCTCCAGGTACAGGCGCTTGCGCGTGACTTCCGGCGCGCGCCGGTACTGCGTGACCAGCTGGGTGAAGCGCTGGGCGTCGCCCTCGGCCTTGGCAATCGTCGCCAGCCGGTAGCCCTCGGCCTCGGTCACGGTGCGGGCAACGGCGCCGCGCGCTTCCGGCACGATCTTGCTGGCGTAGGCGCGGGCCTGGTTGATGATGCTGTTCTTCTTTTCGCGGGCGCTGATCGCTTCGTCGAAGGCGCTCTTGACCTCATCCGGCGGCCGGGCGTCGGGCAGGTTGAACTGGGTGACGGTCAGGCCGGTGTGGTAGCGGTTGAGCGCGTCCTGCAGGTGCTGGCTGGCCGAAGAGACCAGCTTGTCGCGCTCGAACAGCACGACGTCCATGGTGTTGTTGCCGACCGCTTCGCGCACGGCGCTCTCGGCGGCGTTCTGCAAGGTCTCGCGGCCCTGCTGGCGTTGGCCGTCGTCGCTGCGGTCGTCGCGGAAACCGAACAGGTACAGGCGCGGATCGCTGATCACGTACTGGGCGTTGAGCTTGATGTCGACGATGTTCTCGTCCTTGGTCAGCACGCGCACGGTGTCTTCGAGGGTTTCGACCTTGGTCGCGTCGATCACCGTGGCGGTCTCGATCGGCCACGGCCACTTGAAGTTCGGCCCGGGCTGCATCACCCGGCTGAAGGCGCCGAAGCGCAGCACGACGCCGCGTTGGCGTTCGTCGATCAACTTGAAGCAGTTGAACAGCACCAGCACCGCCAGGATCGGGATCGCCCAGCCCAGCGGACTCTGGCCGCCACCCATCGAACCGCGCAGACGCTGCAACCATTGCTCGATCGGATTGCCCGGGCTCTTGCCGCGCCAGGGGTCGCCTTTACCGGGGGTGTTCCAGGCCATGCTTGCTCCGTCGCGGGGCGGCGATCCGCCGGCGCTTCAAGGGGTATGAGGATTGTAGGTAGGGGCGACGGGAGCCACAAGCAAGAGTGCCTGCAGCGATTCATCGCTGAACTCGCTCGCCAGCCGGCGCAATACCGGCTCCGGGAGGTCGAGTTGCAGCGCCCAACCGTGTTCGTCGGCCGATTCGCCGGCCACCGCGCCCAGGGCGTGCAGGCGGGCGCGCAGGCGGCCCTGTGCCGGGGCGAGTTGCAGTTTGGCGCGGATCCGGCCTTCGCCCAGTTGCGTCGCCAGCGCCTGGCGCAAGGAATCCAGGCCTTCACCGGACTTGGCCGAGACCCAGAACGTCGCCGGGGCCTTGGCCGCGAGGCCGCTCGCGAGCAGGTCGATCTTGTTGTACACGCGCCACTGCGGGATGTCGCCAGCGCCGATTTCGGCCAGTACGGCGTTGACCTGGGCGATGCGCTCGTCGGCCTGCGGATCGGCGGCATCGACCACGTGCAGCAACAGGTCGGCTTCGCGCGCCTCGGACAGGGTCGAGCGGAACGCCGCGACGAGGTCGTGCGGCAGGTCGCGGACGAATCCGACCGTATCCGACAGCGCGACCGGCGTGGCGGCGCCGGCCAGGCGGCGCACGGTCGGGTCGAGCGTGGCGAACAGGCGGTCGGCAGCGTAGACGCCAGCGCCGGTCAGGGCGTTGAACAAGGTGGACTTGCCGGCATTGGTGTAACCGATCAGGGCGACCTTGGGCATGGCATTGCGGATGCGCGCGCGGCGCATCTGGGTGCGCTGCACTTCGACCTTTTCGAGGCGCGCCTGCAGTTGCTCGCGTCGCTTCTGCAACAGGCGGCGATCGAGCTCGAGCCGGGTCTCGCCCGGGCCGCGCAGGCCGATCGAACCGCCGCGCTGGCTGTCCAGGCCGCTGCGACCGTGCACGAGGCGGGCGGCGACATGGCCGAGTTGGGCGAGTTCGACCTGGAGCTTGCCTTCGTGGGATACGGCGCGCTGAGCGAAGATGTCGAGGATCAATCCGGTGCGATCGACCACGCGCCGACCGAGATCCTTCGACAAGTTGCGTTCCTGCACCGGACTCAGGCTGTGGTTGACCAGGACGAGATCGGCTTCGCTGGCCGCGCAGGCCGCGCGCAGTTCCTCGACCTTGCCGCTGCCCAGGTAATGCGAGGCGCTCGGGCGTTCGATCCGCGCCAGGATCGTGCCGACGACGTCCGCTCCCGCGGATCGCGCGAGTTCGACGAATTCTTCGAGCAGGCCTGGGTCCTGGGAGCCGGGCGCGTGCGGTTGCACCAGCAGCGCTTTCTCGCGCCGGCGTCCGGAGGGATTATCGACAGGATCGGGCGTCAAGGATCACTCGTCTTGCTCGCTGCTGCTGTCGTCGGCGTGCTCGTGTTCGCCGGTCGCCGAGCCGTGTCCGGCGCCAGGACCGATGTGGACGTTGCGGACCGGCACGACGGTGGAGATCGCGTGCTTGTAAACCATCTGGCTGACGGTGTTGCGCAGCAGGACCACGAACTGGTCGAAGCTCTCGATCGTGCCCTGCAGCTTGATGCCGTTGACCAGGAAAACCGCGACCGGGACGCGTTCGCGGCGCAGTGCATTCAGGAAAGGATCCTGCAAGGATTGGCCTTTGGTCATGTTGGACTCCCATTTTCTAGTGGCGCGCCAACTGGCGCGATCTGCGGCCAAAGGGTCCAGGCCGCCAATGAAGCGTTCGCTACTCTACACGGCCCCCGGGCTGGCCGCGAGCGGCGAACAGGGCCAGCGCCGCGTCCAGCTCACCTTGCTGGCGCAATGGATCGAGCCAGCGGGCGTCGTGTTCGCGCCGCAACCAGGTGAATTGGCGCTTGGCCAACTGCCGGGTCGCGGCGATCGCCTGCTCGCGAAAACCGGCGGCGTCGGTCGCGCCGCGCAGGTGCGACCACGCCTGCCGATAACCGACGGCACGCATCGAGGGCAGGTCTTCGTGAAGACGCGAGTCCGCCAGGAGGCCGCGCACTTCATCGAGGAATCCGCTCGCCAGCATCTGGTCGAAACGCAGCGCGATCCGTTCGTGCAGGACCGCGCGATCATCGGGCGCGAGCACCAGCTTCAACACGCGGAAGGGAAACGGCGCGCCCGGGCCGGCGTCCGCGCCCTGCCAGTCGCTGATCGCCCGGCCGCTGGCGCGATAGACTTCCAGCGCACGGGTCACGCGCTGGCTGTCGCCGGCGTGGATGCGCGCGGCGGCGACCGGGTCCACGCGCGCGAGTTCGGCGTGCATGGCCGGCCAGCCGTGCTCGCCCGCTTCTTCGAGCAAAGCCGCGCGAAGTTCGGGGTCGGCATCAGGCATGTCCGAGAGCCCATCGAACAAGGCGCGAAAATACAGGCCGGTGCCACCGCACAGGATTGGTATGCGGCCTTGCTTGGCGAGCGCCTGCATTTCCAGCAACGCATCAGTGGCGAACTGCGCGGCCGAATACGGTTCGTGCGGGTCGCGGATGTCTACCAGCCGGTGCAATGCGCGCTCCTCTCCGGTCGGCTTGGCGCTGCCGATGTCGAGGCCGCGGTAGACCAGGGCCGAATCGACGCTGATGATCGCCGTGTCGAGTGCACGCGCCCACGCCACCGCCAACGCGGTCTTGCCCGAGGCGGTCGGCCCCATCAGGGCGATGGCCAGTGGGCGTGCGTCTTCCATCTGGTTCAAGAACCGGAAGTCAACTACCGGCTTGGCGCAGCTCGTCCTGCACGGCGTCGAAGGTCCGCTCCATCGCCGGCG
>JANYBA010000373.1 GCA_025360985.1 Gammaproteobacteria bacterium
TCGACCAGGGTCTGGCCGACGTCGCGGCCGCTGCCGTTGAGGTAATTGAACACCCCCGGCGGAAATCCGGCGTCGCGCAGGCAGTCGGCGAGCATTCGGCCGGACCACGGCGTGTCGGTCGCGGTCTTGAACACGACGGCATTACCGGTGACAAGGGCGGCCGCAATCGGCCCGCCGGCGAGCGCGAACGGGAAATTGAACGGCGCGATCACCACCCAGACGCCGTGCGGGCGCATGACGCTGCGGTTGCGCGAGCGGAAGCCGACGATCGGATCGTCCGGCAGCTCGTGCTCGAAGGCGTTGTGCTTCTCGAAGTCCTCGGCGTAGATATCGAAGAAGTCGGCGGTCTCCTGCACCTCGCCCATCGCCTCCATGCGGTTCTTGCCGACCTCCAGCGTCAGCGCCGCGGAAATATGGAACAGGCGCTCCTCGATCAGGCGCGCCGCGCGTTTCATCAAGCGGATGCGTTCGGCCGCCGGCGTCGCGCGCCAGGCGGGGAACGCGGCGTGCGCGGCGGCCATTGCCTCCTGCGCCTGGGCGACGCTGGCCAGTGGGAAGTGGCCCAGCACCAGGCGCTGGTCGATCGGGCCGCGGCGTTCGTCGTAGGCGGCGGTGGCGACGTCCTTGCCGTTGATGTGCAAGGAATGGCGCGCGCCGAGACCAGCGCGGACATCGGCCATGGCGGCATCGAAGCGGGTATGCAATTCCGCCGGCGGGTCGTACATGGTCGCGTAGGTGAGTTTGAAGGACATGGCATCAACCTGGATGGAGGGAAGGGAAATGTCGGGACAGCAGGCGATCGATCAGGGACAAGGCATCGGCGAGTTCCTGGTCGGCGATCACCAGCGGCGGCGCCAGCAAGATCAAGTTGCCGCGTATCGCCAAAGATACGCCTTCGGCCATGGCCTCCGCCGCCAGCGCCTTCAGCGCCGGCGCCACCTGCGGCTAGGGCGCGATCGGTTCGCGGGTGGCCGCATCGGCCACCAGCTCGATCACCGCGAAGAGGCCGTGGCCGCCGCGGACATCGCCGATGACCGGGTGCCGCGACTGCATTTCCTGAAGTTCCGTGAGGAGCTCGGTGCCCATGTTCCTGGAGCGGTCGATCAGGCCCTCGGCTTCGTACGCCGCCAAGGCGGCCAGGCCGGCCGCGCAGGACAAAGGATGTCCGCAGTAAGTCAGGCCCGTGTACAGCATCTGGTGTTCGATCTCTCCGGCAACGTCGCTGCTGAGCACCACTGCCCCCAGCGGCGCCGCGGCGCCGGTCAGCCCCTTGGCCAGCGTCATCAGGTCGGGTCGCGCGGATTCGCCTTGCCGCTGCCAGGCGAACCACTCGCCGCAACGGCCGAAGCCGCTCATCACTTCGTCGGCGATCAGCCAGACGTCGCGTTCGGCGGTGGCGCGGCGCAGCGCCGGCCAGTAGCTGTCGGGCGCGACGATGCCATTGGTGCCGGCGTTGGGCTCCATGATCACCGCGGCGACTTGCCCGGCGCCGAATTCGTCGATGCGCTCGGCCACGGCGGCCGCCGCGAGTTCGCCGCAATGCGCGTCGCTGCCACTGCCGAACGGACAGCGATAGGCGTAGGGCGGCGGCACATGGCTGATACCGAGCGCCGCGGCATTGCTCTCCGCCTGGGTGCGCGAATCGCCGGACAGCGCCTGCGCCAAGCGCGTGGCGCCATGGTAGGAACGGTCGCGGGCGATGATCTTGCCCTCGGGCTTGCCGGCGGCCATGCGCGCGATCTTGACCGCGTGTTCGTTGGCGTCGGCGCCGCCGTTGGTGAAAAACACCCGCCCGCCTTCGAAGCCGGAGAGTTCGAGCAGCCGACGCGCCAGGTCGGCGCGTGGTTTCGCGCCCCAGGCGTTGGTGACGAAACACAATTCGCTGGCCTGGTCGCGGATGGCCTCGACCAGGCGCGGATGCTGGTGGCCGAGGTTGCTGCACTCGGCGAGGCTGCTCATGTCCAGCACGCGGCGGCCGCCTTCGAGATGCAGCCAAGCACCCTCGCCACCGACGACGGTGGGAGCGTTCCAGTCGGCCTGGACAAACCAGCTGTGCAGCACGTCATCGCGTTCGGACATCGGCGCGCCCCGTTCAAATCGTATCGGATGTGTGCGCTGTTCGCACGCCTGTGCGTATTGCGTACAATCGTACGAAGGATTAGTCTTTCCGTCAACACAGCTTGCGTCTCCAGCCGATGCCTGCAAGAGCCACCAACAACGGATTCGAGGACAGCCGCGACTATGTGCAGTCGCTGGCGCGCGGCCTGTTGGTCCTGCGCGCCTTCGACGATGCCGATGCCCATCTGAGCCTCGCGGAAATCGCCCAGCGCGCGCAGCTTTCCCGCGCCGTGGCGCGGCGCCTGGTGCTGACCCTGCACCACCTCGGCTACGTGCGCCAGGCCGGTCGCGGCTACATCCTGACTCCGCGCGTACTGGAACTCGGCTACGGCTACCTGGGCACGCTCAACCTGGGCGAGCTGGTGCAACCGATGCTCGAGGACCTCGCGCACCGGATCGACCAGAGCTGCTCGATGGCGGTGCTCGATGGCCAGGACATCGTCTACGTCCTGCGCGTGCCGGTCCGGCGCGTGATGCGGGTTTCACTCGGCATCGGCGCGCGCCTCCCCGCGGCAAGCTCATCGATGGGGCGCGTCCTCGTTGCCGGGCTGACCGACGCCGAC
>JANYBA010000019.1 GCA_025360985.1 Gammaproteobacteria bacterium
CTCACTCAAGGCGCTCGGCGTGGATCCGCTGGTGCACGACTTGCGCTTCGTCGAGGACAACTGGGAATCGCCGACGCTCGGCGCCTGGGGCCTGGGTTGGGAAGTGTGGTTGAACGGCATGGAAGTCACCCAGTTCACCTATTTCCAGCAGGCCGGCGGCCTCGAATGCCGGCCGGTCACCGGCGAAATCACTTACGGGCTCGAGCGCCTGGCGATGTACCTGCAGAACGTCGACAACGTTTTCGACCTGGTCTGGACGGTCGGCCCGCAGGGCCCGGTGACGTATCGCGACGTCTACCACCAGAACGAAGTCGAACAGAGCGCCTACAACTTCGAACACGCCAATGTCGACGTGCTGTTCCGGCGTTTCGATGAATACGAGGCCGAAGCGCACAAGCTGGTCGGCCTCGGCCTGCCGCTGCCGGCCTACGACCAGGTCTGCAAGGCTTCGCATTCGTTCAACCTGCTCGATGCCCGCCGGGCGATTTCGGTGACCGAACGCCAGCGCTACATCCTGCGCGTGCGCACGCTCTCGCGCGCCGTCGCCGAGGCTTACTACGCACAGCGCGAGAAGCTCGGCTTCCCGAATTGCAGGAAAGAGGCGGCGGCATGAATCCCTTGCCAAACCGCTTGACACCACAGACGCTGGCGCAACTGGCGGGCGGGAAATCGTCGCTCAAGTTGTTCGAACACGGCAGCCTGGAAATCGAGATCTATCGCCCGTTCGGCGTCGACCAGCAAAAACCGCACCGGCGCGACGAGGTCTACGTGGTGATGTCGGGCAGCGGTGACTTCGTCTGTGATGGCCAGCGCCGACCGTTCGCGCCGGGCGAGGTGTTGTTCGTGCCCGCGGGCATGGAGCATCGCTTCGAGGAATTCACCGTCGACTTCGCGACCTGGGTGTTCTTCTACGGCCCCGATGGCGGCGAAGCCGCAAGCCAGGTCGGCGCATGAATTCGAGCCAGTCCCTGCTGATCGAGATCGGAACCGAGGAATTGCCGCCGAAGGCGCTGCCGGAACTGGCGCGGGCCTTTTTCGACGGCGTGCTCGCCGGGCTAGGCAAACGCGGCCTGGCCTTCGATCAAGAGGGTGCGCGACCGCTGTATTCGCCGCGGCGGCTGGCGGTGTTCGTGCCCGGCGTCGCCAGCGAACAGCCGACGCAGGCTTCGGAAGTACTCGGACCCTACCTCAACGTCGGCTTGAACGCCGAGGGCCAGCCGACGCCGGCATTGCTGGGATTCGCCGCCAAGAATGGCGCGACCGTCGAACAACTGGGACGGACCACCGACAACAAGGGCGAGCGCTTCGTCGCGCGCAGCGAAAAACCGGGCGCCGCGACCAGCGCCTTGTTGCCGGAGATCGTTGCCGAAGCCCTGGCGAACCTGCCGGTGCCCAAGCCGATGCGCTGGGGTGACCGCAATATTGCCTTCGTGCGCCCGGCGCATTGGCTGGTGTTGTTGTTCGGCGACCACGTAGTCCAGGCGGATATTCTGGGGCTGAAATCAGGCCACGTCAGCCGTGGTCATCGCTTTCACGCACCCGGGCCGGTCCCACTGTCGCGCCCGGAAGACTACGTCGACGCGCTGCGCAGCGCCTTCGTGCTGGTCGATCCGGACGAACGGCGCGCGCGCATCCGGGCCGAAATCGACGCCGCCGCCGCGCGCGCCGACGGCGTCGCGCAGGTGCCGGAAGCACTGCTGGAAGAAGTCAACGGCCTGGTCGAATGGCCGCGGGCGGTGCTGTGTTCGTTCGAGAGCGATTTCCTGCGCGTGCCGCAGGAAGCGCTGGTCCTGACCATGGAAACGAACCAGAAATTTTTCCCGGTGATCAATCGCGAGCATCGCCTGAGCGAACACTTCATCGGCATCGCCAACATCGAATCGAAAGACGTGGCCGAGGTGCGCAAGGGCTACGAGCGGGTGATCCGGCCGCGCTTCGCCGACGCGCAGTTCTTCTTCGACGCCGATTGCCGGCAGGGCCTGTCGGCGATGGCCGGCGGGCTGTCCGGCGTCACCTACCAGCAGAAACTCGGTAGTTATGCCGACAAGACCGCGCGCGTCGTGACGCTGGTGGTGGCGATCGCCGGCGAAGTCGGCGTCGACCGGGACGCCGCCGGCAAGGCCGCGAGCCTGGCCAAGGCCGACCTGCGGTCGCGCCTGGTCGGCGAGTTTCCGGAATTGCAGGGCATCGCCGGGCGCTACTACGCCAGCGCCCAGGGCGAGACCGGCGAAGTCGCCGACGCCATCGACCACGCCTACATGCCGCGCTTTTCCGGCGACGCCATCGCGCCGACCAAGCTCGGCCAGGTGCTGGCGATCGCCGAACGCCTGGATACGCTGGCCGGCGGATTCGCGGCCGGCCTGAAACCGACCGGCAGCAAGGATCCGTTCGCGCTGCGTCGGCACGCGCTCGGCTTGGCGCGCACGCTGATCGAAGGCAATATGGAGCTCGACCTGCCCGCGACGCTCGAACGCGCCGTTCGCCAACTGCCTTCGGGCCTGGGCGCCGATGCCCGCGAGATCCACGACTTCGTGCTCGATCGCCTGCGCGGCTACTACGCCGAGCAGGGCTGTACCGGCGCGCAGTTCGACGCCGTCGCCGAATTGCGCCCAGCCTCGTTGCTCGATTTTGATCGCCGCCTAAAAGCTGTAGCCGAATTCGCTCAACTGCCGGAAGCCGAGGCGCTCGCCGCCGCCAACAAGCGCATCCGCAACATCCTGAAGAAAGCCGAGGGCACGATTGCCGCGCAGGTGGATCCGCAACTGCTGGTCGAGCCGGCCGAACGCGCGCTCGACGACGCGGTCAACGCCGCCATCGCCGAGACCGATCCGCTGCTCGCCGCGCGCGATTACGTCGGCGTGCTCAAGCGACTGGCGGCCTTGCGCGCGCCGGTCGACGCTTTTTTCGACGGCGTGATGGTGATGGCCGAAGACGCCGCCGTGCGCGGCAATCGCCTGGCCCTGCTCAAGCGCCTGGCCGATCGCTTCGCCGCCGTCGCCGAAGTGGCGTTGCTGGCGCAAGGCTAGCGCTTCCAACAAGGGACAAAGAAAAACGCCGCCCGAAGGCGGCGTTTTCGTTGCTGCGTTGTCGCTCGATCAGTTCTGGACGTCCAACTCGGTGCGGCGGTTGTTGGCGCGGCCTTCCTTGGTGTCGTTGGTATCGATCGGCTTGCTCTCGCCAAAACCTTGCGGACCAATCAGGCGGCCGGCGTCGATGCCGTGGCCGGTCAGGTAGTCGAACACGGTGCGGGCGCGACGCTCGGACAGGCCCTGGTTGTACTGCTCGCTGCCGACCGAATCGGTGTGGCCGGCGACGG
The DNA here is from genome assembly GCA_025360985.1 of Gammaproteobacteria bacterium. Lineage (GTDB taxonomy): Bacteria > Pseudomonadota > Gammaproteobacteria > Xanthomonadales > Xanthomonadaceae > Arenimonas. The sequence goes on from JANYBA010000019.1 coordinate 3,317, forward strand.
CGACTTTCAGTTCCGGATACTTGGTCAAGATCGCCACGGCCTCGTCGAGGATCGCCACCGCGTCGGGACGCAGCGTCGCCTTGTCGAAGTCGAAGTTCACGCCCTTCAGGTCGATCGTCAGCGGCACCGGGCAACCGTCCGGACCCACGGCCTGGCCCGCGGTCGAATCCGGGCACTTGTCGTCGCAGTTGTTGATGGCGTCGCCGTCGTCGTCGAGGTCGGCGCAGGTCTTCTCCGGCGCCGGCGCCGGCGTCGGCTCGGCTTCAGCGACCGGTTCCGGTGCCGGCTTGCCGAAGGCTTTGCGCAGCTCGAAGTTGACGGCGTTGCGTTCCTGGCTGTCGTCGCTGAAGCGGCCGCTGTAGCTGAACAGCAGGTCCATGCTGTCGTTGACGGCGTAGGCAAAGCCGGCCTCCGCTTCGCCCCAATGGTCGGACGGAGCGAAGCCGTTCATGGTGAAGTGGCCGTTCATGGTGTTCGATCCGGCCTGCACGCGGGTCACGTCGTTCTTGCCTTCGTGGGCGTAGCTCAGGCGCGCGAACGGCTTGAAGCTGCCGCCCGTCCCCTGCAGCTGGTAGCCGATGCGACCGACTTCCGACTTGCGTTCGAAACCGGAGAACCACATCGAGGTGCTGTCGGTGCCGTCCTCGGCATAACCATCGACCTTGACGCGCTGCCAGGCGAACGAGACGAACGGGCCGTGGTGGAAGCTGTCCGAGCCCCAGACCAAGCCGCCGCCGAGTTCGGCGCCCCAGTGGCTGGCCGTGGTGTTGCCGGTCTCGATGCGGGTGGTCGGCCCGAACACGATGCCGCGGTTGACGTCGAAGTTGCCGGTGCCGGCCGAGAGGATGCCGGTGATGAAACCGATCTCGCCGATGTCGAACGAGCCGTAGGCGGAAGCCAGGACGTCACGACCGTTCAGGCGGGCGCCGCCGGTGCGGCTGTTGGAACCGCCAAAGCTGATGGCGCCGCCGTAGGTGAAGTTGCCGCTGTTCTTGACGTCGGCGCCGAAGGTGGCGGTGATCTGGTTGGATTCGAGCTCGCCGGTGTTGGCGGCGGCATCGAACTTCTGCTTGCCGTATTGCAGGCGGGCGTAGCCGTTGGCCTCGTTGTTGCTGCGATCCTGGCCGTGTTCGTTGAACAGTTCGCCATTGATGGTGGCGCTGTGGTTGTCGTAGAGCTCGAGCGGCAATTCGCCGACGAACGAGACCTGGCCGGGCGCGGCGAGTGTCGAGACGACCGCGCGCGCCAGCATCCGGTGCGCAGCGCCGGTCGGATGCACGCCGTCGGCGAAGAAGTAGCTGTTGTTGGCGTCCGGGCTGACGTAGCTTGCCGGCGTGCAGAACAGCGAACTGACGGTGCAGGCAGTGCCGGTGACGTTGCTGAATCCGAACGCGCCCGGGTTGGCCAGCACTTCGTTGACCAGGGCGTAGGCGTTGATCGGGATGATGCCGTCGCCGAGCACGGCCAGGCCGCCGTTGAGGGTCTGGTTGTAGACGAAGACCAGGCCGGAGACCGAGCTCGAACCCGCGGGCCCGAGGCTGGTGCCGAACGGCGTCTTGCCAATGTCGGGCAGGTTGAGCACGACGATGTAGCGGGCGCCCGCCGCTTGCAGCGCGCCGACTTCGCCGACCGCCATGAGCGCCGATGCGCCGGTGAACGCCTGCGCCTGCGCGCCGTTGATCAGGCTGCCGCCGGCCCAGGTCACGTAATTGAAGATGTCGTTCGCGCCCGCCCAATAGGTGTAGAGCGCGTTGCCGTCGGCGTGGCCGCTGTTGCCGGCCAGGTAAGTGCCGATCTGCTGCTGCACCGACTGGCAGGGCAGCGACGAAGGTACGCAAGCGACCTGGTTGTAGGGGAAGAACGGCAGTGGCGGGGTTACGCCCGGGATGGCGAAGGCGGTGGGGGCGCCGCCCCAGGCGTAGTCGGTGCCGCCGGCGTTGGCCGCGGTCTGCGTGTAACCGAAGGCCTGCGCCAGGACCTGCGTCCAGACATCGTCCGGATTGGTCGTGAAGCTGCCAGCGCCGAAGGAAAACGGACCGAGCGCAGCGTACTGGCCGGCATCCGACAGGCTGTCGCCGAAACTGATGACGCCGGAAAATTCCTGGGCCTGGGCGACCGAGGCACCAGCCAGGCCAAGGGCGAGCGCACCGGCGAGAGCGGAAAGGCGGGGCATAACGACCTCCTGGGTCGGTTGGGCGAAAAAGTGTAAAGAACACCTTAAACCAAGTCTCGCGTCCATACCATAGGGGATGGAGCATTTCTGGCAGGGTCGCCGTAACGTTTCCGCGACTGGCGCGTAAAGGTGGGCATGGCAAGCGAATCAAGCTTCAGTGAAATCTACCGGCAGCATTCCGCGGCCGTGTTCCGCCTGGCTTGGCTGCTGTGCGGAAATCGCAGCGATGCCGAAGACCTGACCGCCGATACCTTCGCCCGGGCCTTGGCGAGCGCCGGCGACATCCGGCAAGAAACCGTGCGCAGTTACCTGTACGCGATCGTCCGGAACCTGGTGGCTTCGCGCCAGCGCCGGCCGTCCGTCGAAGTGTTCGGCGAGCCGGAGTGGCTGGATCAGGCGGCGGACGCCGAGCCCGGTCCCGAACAACGCCTGGAATTGCGCCAGCACCTGGCCCGGACCAGCGCCGGACTGGATCGGCTGGGGGAGCGCGATCGCCAGGTGCTCCTGCTGCACGGCCTGGATGGCATGGATTCCCGGCAAATCGCCGACGTCCTGGGGCTCGAGCCCGGCAACGTCCGCGTCCGCCTGCACCGCGCCCGGCGGCAACTCGCCGCCTGGCTTCAACCCTTGGGAGAACCGCAATGACCGTACACGAGAACGTCGTCCTCGACCTGCTGCCGTTGGTGCGCAGCGGCCAGGCCAGCAGCGAGAGCCGCAGCCTGGTGGAGGACTATCTGCAGGCGCATCCGCAACTGGCCGCCTACGCCGCGCTGATGCCCTCGCCCGACCCGGCGCTGGAGCTGGATGCCTTGCGACGGACCCGGCGCGTGGTCAGCCGCAGCGCCTGGCACAAGGGCATGGCGATCTTTTTCAGCCTGATGCCCTTGAGCTTCATCGTTGATGGGCACGGTTTCCGCTTCCTGTTCGCCGATTACCCCGTCGTGATGGTCGGGATGCTAGTCGCCGCCGCCGCCTTCTGGGCGCAAGTCATCCGCCACGACCGGCGCTGGTCGGCCCCGCGCTGAAAGCGGCTCAGGCGACGCGGCGGCGCTTGCCGAGCTGGACTAGCAGGAGCGAGATCGCCGCCGGCGTCATCCCCGGGATGCGTTGCGCCTGGCCCACGGTTTCCGGCCGGACATGGGCCAGCTTGCCCTGCAGCTCGGCCGACAATCCGGCCAGGCCGGTGAACTCGAAATCGGCCGGAATCGCCGTCTGTTCATGGCGGCGCTGCTTGTCGATCTCCTCGCGCTGGCGTTCGAGGTAGCCCGAGTACTTGGCGGTGATCTCCACCTGCTCGGCGACCTTGGGATCCGCAACCGCGGGGCCGAAGCCGGCGACAACGCTGAGCCGCGCGTAGTCGAGTTCCGGCCGGCGGATCAGGTCAAGAACGCTGGACTCGCGGCTCAGCACGATGCCGGTTTCCGCTGCGACGGCTTGCCCGAGCGCGTTGTTGGGGCTGGCCCACAGGGCGGCGAGCCGGCCGGTTTCGCTGGCGACCGCCTCGGCCTTGCGCGAATAAATTTCCCAGCGGGCGTTGTCAACGAGATTCAACTCACGACCTGTCGGCGTCAATCGCCCGTCGGCATTGTCTTCGCGCAGTTGCAGCCGGTATTCGGCCCGCGACGTGAACATGCGGTAGGGCTCGGTGGTGCCGCGCGTGATCAGGTCGTCGATCAGCACGCCGATGTAGGCCTCATCGCGGCGCGGCGACCAGGCGTCCTTGCCTTGCACGCCGCGCGCGGCGTTGAGGCCCGCGATCAGGCCTTGCGCGGCCGCTTCTTCGTAGCCGGTCGTGCCATTGATCTGGCCGGCGAAAAACAGGCCGGCGACCGCCTTGGTCTCGAGCGACGCCTTCAGCCCGCGCGGATCGAAGTAGTCGTACTCGATCGCGTAGCCGGGTCGGGTCAGGTGCGCGTTCTCGAAGCCCTTGATCGAATGCACCAGTTCGAGCTGCACGTCGAAAGGCAAGGACGTCGAGATGCCGTTCGGGTAGATCTCGAAGGTGTCCAGGCCCTCGGGCTCGATAAAGATCTGGTGGGAAGCCTTCTCGGCGAAACGCACGACCTTGTCTTCGATGCTCGGGCAATAGCGCGGGCCGATGCCCTCGATCACGCCCGAATACATCGGCGATCGATCGAGCGCGCCGCGGATGATCTCGTGGGTGCGCTCGGAGGTATGGGTGATCCAGCAGCTGACCTGGCGCGGATGCTCGGCGCGCGCGCCGGTGAAACTGAAGGTCGGGATCGGATCGTCGCCGGGCTGTTCGGCAAGGCCGGTAAAGTCGATGCTGCGCGCGTCGATGCGCGGCGGCGTGCCGGTCTTGAGGCGATCGACCACGAACGGGCCCTCGCGCAGGCGCTGCGCCAGCGTGGTGGCCGGCGGATCGCCGGCGCGGCCACCGGCATAGCTCGTGAGTCCGACGTGGATCTTGCCGGCGAGGAAGGTGCCGGCGGTCAGCACCACGGCGCGGGCGTCGAATCGCAGGCCCGATTGCGTGATCACGCCATGCACGCGCTCGCCTTCGATGACAAGGTCGTCGACCGCCTGCTGGAACAGTGACAAGTTCGGCTCGGTTTCGACGATGCGGCGGATCGCCGCCTTGTACAGCGCCCGGTCGGCTTGGGCGCGGGTGGCGCGTACCGCTGGTCCCTTCGAGGCGTTGAGCGTGCGCCACTGGATGCCGGCGCGATCGGCCGCGCGCGCCATGGCGCCGCCGAGCGCGTCGATTTCCTTGACCAGATGACCCTTGCCGATGCCGCCGATGGCCGGGTTGCAGCTCATCTGGCCGATCGTCTCGATGCTGTGGGTCAGCAACAGCGTGCGCGCGCCCGCGCGCGCCGACGCCAGCGCGGCTTCGGTGCCGGCATGGCCGCCGCCGATCACGATCACGTCGAAGTGGAAAGGTCCGGTCATCGTTATATGAATGGGTTCTGCGTACGTTGGCACGGTTTCTGCATTGCCATTATCGCACCCGCCGCGGCAAACGCCGGGGGGCGTCGACCCAATCCTCGCGGAAGCCGGTCACGCTGCGGAGGGGATGCTGGCCGGAAGCTCCGGGGGGAGCTTCCGGCTTTTTTTCGCCTGCAGGAAAGTCATCAAGGTCAGGAACTGACGCCCCGCGTCACCCTCGACGCGAAGCGCTCATGGAATCGGGCTGTCGCCGCGCCGTGGCTCGCGGGCGGGACCGCGCGGCAACGCGGCGGGGCCAACGCCGCGCTCGCGACGATCAGTGGCACTGTCGCCCGGTGCCGGAAACGCCGGATGCTGCCATTCGGTTTGGCGAAACTCCGGGCGGCGCTTGTGTTGCGCCGGCGGTGGCGGATTGGCAAGGACCAACGGGTTGTGGTGGGGCGGGGACACGTAAGGCCAGGCATTCCACCAGGCGCTGTAGCCGAAGGGTCCGTAGCCGAACGGCGATGCAAACCCGAAGCCGTAATTGAAATTGAAACCGGAAAAATAAGGATCGTAGTAGCTGTAGTCGCTCTGTGGCTGCGGCGCGACGTAGTAATCGCCGCCGCCGTCCTGGCCGGCCACGTAGGTGCGATCGGACATGGAAGCGCATCCTGCCAGCACCAGCAGGCCAGCCGCCGAGGCCGCGCGTCGCCAAAGTTTCATGGTCCACCCCCGTGTTGGCGCCAGTCTGGGCGTGATGAGGTGAATTACCGCTTAACCCGTCGCCTTGCGGGCCCGCTGGATGCTAAGGTCCGCCCTCGTCCCAAGGAGTGTCAATGGCCCTGCATCAGGCCTCCGGTCGTTGGCGGCGCGGGCTGGTGCTCGCCCTGGTCACGGCCGCGTGCTGGGCGACCTTGCCGGTGGCCTTGAAGGTCACGCTCGAGCAGATCGATCCGATCACCCTGACCTGGGCCCGCTTCCTGTTCGCGGCCGCCGTGGTCGGTGGCTGGCTCGCGGCCGGCGGCGGCCTGCGCCAGTTCGCGCGCGTGGATGGCAAGGGTTGGGCGTTGCTGCTGGTCGCCGCGTTCATGCTGATCGGCAATTACGTGTTCTACCTGCTCGGCGTACAACACACCTCGCCGGCCAACGCGCAACTGCTGATCCAGCTGGCGCCCTTGCTGATGGCGCTCGGCGGCATCCTGGTCTTCCACGAGCCGTATCGGCCCGGGCAATGGGCCGGCATGGCGATCACCGCCGTCGGCCTGTTGCTGTTCTTCCGTGACCAGCTCGTCGGCAGCGTCGCCGATCCCCACGCCTACCTGGTCGGTTCCGGCGCCGTGATCGCCGCGGCCATGGTCTGGGCCACGTACGCGCTGATCCAGAAGCAATTGCTGCTGCGGCTGAATTCGCCGGCGATCCTGCTGGCGATCTATTGCGTGGCCAGTCTCGTGCTCCTGCCGTTCTCGCACCCGACCGCGCTGCCGACGCTCGATGGCCGCCACGCCCTGCTGCTCGGCTATTGCGCGATCAATACCCTGGTCGCGTACGGCGCCTTCGCCGAAGCGCTCGAGCACTGGGAAGCCTCGCGGGTGTCGGCGATCCTCGCGGTCACGCCGCTGCTGACCATCCTGGTCGTGGCGATCGTGCACGGCGCCTGGCCGCAGGCCATGGCCGCCGAACGGGTGTCGGCCCTGGGTTTCGTCGGCGCCGGCCTCGCGGTCGTGGGTTCGGCGATGAGCAGCCTGCTCGGCGCCGCGCGCAAGGAGCCTTCCGATGGCGAATGAGTTGCCGGTTTTTGCCGATGTGCTGGCCGCCGCGGCGCGGATCGCGCCGCACGCCCATGTCACACCGGTGCTGCGCTCGCGTTCGCTCGACGCGCTCGCCGGCGCCGAGCTGCACTTCAAGTGCGAGAATTTCCAGCGCGCCGGCGCCTTCAAGTTCCGCGGCGCCAGCAATGCCGTCTGGTCGCTCGCCGACGCCGATGCCGCGCGCGGCGTGGTCACCCATTCGTCCGGCAACCACGGCGCCGCCCTGGCCTTGGCGGCGCGCAGCCGCGGCATTCCCGCCCACGTGGTGGTGCCCGAGGGTGCGGTGAAATCCAAGCTCGCCGCGATCGAGGCATTTGGGGCCAGGCTGCACCGCTGCGCACCGACCCTGGCGGCGCGCGAAGCGATGGCCGCGCAAGTGCAGCGCGACACCGGCGCGAACCTGGTGCATCCGTTCACCGATCCGCGCGTGATCGCCGGGCAGGGCACGGCCGCGCTGGAATTGCTGCGTACGACCGGCGCGCTCGACGCCGTGTTCACCCCGGTCGGCGGCGGCGGCTTGATCGGCGGCACCGCGATCGCCGTGGCCGGCGTCGCACCCGCCACGCGCGTGTACGGCGCCGAGCCCGAGGGCGCCGGCGAGGCTTTCGAATCCCTGCGCCGTGGCGAACGGGTCACCGACCTGGTGCCGGATACCATCTGTGACGGCCTGCGCGGCACGATCGGCGCGATCAATTTCGCCCTGATGCAGGCGCACGGCATCAAGATCCTGTTGGTCAGCGACGACCAGGTTCGCGCGGCGATGCGCCTGCTCTGGGAACGGCTCAAGATCCTGGTCGAGCCGTCGAGCGCAACCGTGCTGGCGGCGGTACTGCGCAATCGCGATCGCTTCGCCGGCCAGCGCCTGGGCCTGGTCTTGTCCGGCGGCAATGTCGACCTCGACGACCGGCCGGCGTAGGCTGGCCAGAGCAGCAGGAGGAACCAAGCGATGACCGAAGAACAGACCCAATGGACCGGTGGGCCCTCGCAGTGGCAAAACCTCGGCTGGTGGCTGTCCTGCCTGCTGGTGCTGCCGATCCCGTATGCAGTCTGGAAGTGGCTGGT
>JANYBA010000026.1 GCA_025360985.1 Gammaproteobacteria bacterium
GGGCAACAAGGATGTGCAGGACGCGCTCGCCGCCGTCGATACCGTGGTGGCGATGGGCGCCGCTGACCGCCGCCTTGAAGCGCGGGTCGCTGGCGATCAGGAAATCGGTGAGGATGCCGCCGTAGCTGCGGCCACCCACGCCCAGGCGCTGCGGATCAGCGATGCCCATCGCCACCACGGTATCGACGGCGGCGAGCGCGTCCTGCACATCCTTGTTGCCCCAGTCGGCAAAGATGGCGCGCGAGAAATCAAATCCGCGGCCGGTGCTGCCGCGTGGATTCGGCGCGACGATGGCATAGCCCTGCGCCGCGTAATACTGCCAGTCGTACAGGAATTCGTGGCTGAACTGGTACGCCGGCCCGCCGTGCACGCGCAATAGCGTCGGATAGCGCTTTCCCGGCTGGTAGCCGACCGGCTTGACCAGCAGCGCCTCGATCTCGGTGCCGTCGGCGCTCTTGAATCGGATGTTCTCGGCCGGCGCGAGCCGCCGATCCTGCAGAAAGGCATTGTGGTCGCCGAGCGCGCGCAGGCCCTTGGCCGCCACCGCCGACAGGCCGTAAGGGCTGGTATCGGTGCCGCCAAGGACGACGACGCGGCCGTTGGCGGAAACGTCGAGATCGTATTCGAAGCGATCTCCCGTGGTGACGTCGCTGAGCTTGCCGGACTGCGCGTCCACACGGGCCAAGTGGGTGACGAGGTTGCGTTCGACCAAGGCATAGACCGACTTGCCGTCCGGCGCCCAGTGCGGCTTGTAGAAACACAGGTCGATCGGCGCCGGGATCGTGGCCTTGCCGCTGCCTACATCAATCACCGCGAGTTGCCAGGGCGCGTAGTAGATCCAATGGTCTTCGCCCCCTTGCAGGTAGGCGATGCGCCGGCTGTCCGGGCTCCAGGCCGGCCGGGTTTCCCAATAGGGATCGAGGTCCGAGCCCGGGAAGGTCGTCAGCTGCCGTTCGGGCGCGCCGGCGCGCGGCTCGATCAGGTAGATGTCGAAGTTGAGCGTGCGGTCGGGATCGGCGCCGCGCTTGGTGACGTAGGCAATGGTGCGGCCATCCGGCGACCACGCCGGCAGTTGTTCGTCATGCAGCCCGGAGGTGAGCGCCTCGGTCTTCCCGCTGGCGATATCGAACAGGTAGAGGTGGTGGTGGCGGGAGTCGAGATAGCCGTCCTCGTCGTTCTTGAACTGGTAGCGCTCGGTGACGATTGGCAGCGGGTTCCTGGGCTTCTCCGTTCCCGCCGGCAATCCCTGGTCGAACGCGATCAGCGCCAGCCGCTTGCCGTCCGAGGACCAGACGAAGTCCTCGACGCCGCCGGGTTGCTCGGTCAGTTTGCGCGCTTCCCCGCCGCGCGCGGCCATCACCCAGACTTGCGTGGTGGCATCGTCGCCGCCGCGGTCCGACAGGAAGGCCAGCGACTGGCCATCCGGCGACCATTGCGGATGCCACTCGCTCGAGTCCGCCGTGAAGGTCAGCTGCGTGCGCTCACCATTGTCGTAGCGCACTTGCCAGAGGTCCGACTGAGATTGGTCGGCGGCGATGTTCACCGTGCTGACTGTGTAAGCAATCGAGTTGCCGTCGGGCGAGAACTGCGGCTCGGTGACGTCGGCGAGTTTGGCCAGGTCGTCCAGGCCGAAGCCCGGGCGAGTGTCGGCTGCCATCGCCGGCATGGCGAGCAACATCGCAAGTGAAAGTACGGGAATTCTCATTTCATCGCCCGGTAGGTGTCGCGCGCCTTGGTGAAGTAGTCGAGCGTGTCGCGTTTTTCTTCGTCGGTATTGAAATCGTCACGCGCCTGCACCGCTTCGATCACGCGGTCGAGCCAGGCGGCGAAGTAGGCCGCGTCGGCGGGATCGGGCGCAACCTTGCCCTCGACCCAAACCGGATTGGTGGTCGCGTACGGATACAGGTCGAGCACGAGCGGGTCGGCGTTGTCGTTCCAGGCGCGCAAAAGCACCCATGAACCTGGCGCCAGCGCGACCTGGCCTTCGCCATCGAAGGAGCGGCGGTCGCCGCTCAGCTTGAACGACTTCACGACCTTGCCGTTCTGCACCAGCTCGAGGTGATCGATGGCGACCGGCGAACGCATGGCGATGCGGAAGTTGTTGGCGGACGACTTCGGCACGATCGTGTTGCCCGGTTTCTGGCCGTCGACCAGCAAGCCGAGCAGCGGCGCATTGCTGGCAAAGCCGTGGCCGGCCTTGAGCGCGGCATGCACGGCGCCGGCGTCCTTCTTGCCACCGGTGTCGAGGAACATCCGGTTCAGTCCCACCGGACCTCGGAGCGAGGCGTAGTTGCTCATGGCGTCGGTGCCGGCGCCGGCGGGCAGATGAAACCCGAGGTTCATCAATCGGTACCAGACTTCGGCGGTGGACTTGTGGTCGGCAAAGGAAACGATCTCGAGGTAGTCGACCTTGCCGTTGATGACATCGGCGGGAAGCTCGTGGGTCAACACCGCGTCGTGCGCCGGATCGGGCACGGTGTCGAAGGGATGCACATACCCGACCAACCCGCCCTGCGCATGCGCCAGGTCGGCGATGACGCCGTTGTAGGGATACGGACTGGCCATGGCTGTGTGGCGGTAGGACGCGAATCCGGGCAGCAGCAACTGATTGATGCCGAGCAGGCCCATGTGGCCCCAGTAGCTCGTATGGAACTCCTGCGCTTGCTCGATGCTGACGGGTGGCATTTGCCGCCCATGCCCGGTGGGCGCATCGGCCATGATGAAGGGGACGTCGCCGAATTCGCCAACGTCGGGGATTCGCTCCTCCTTGTTGACAACGAGGTTTTCGACGAAGTCCAGGTCCTCCGACTCGGCCTGGTCCGCGAGGTCCGCCCAGGCAACGCGATAGTGGCCGCCATAGTTGGAATGCACATGCAGATCGGCGCTGACGAAATCCCCGAACGCCGCTGGCAATGCTTGACGGCGCAGGACGATGCGTACCGGCGTGTTCGCGTTCGCACTGGGATCCACATGTTGCTGCCAGATCGCGTATCCAAACCCGTGTTGGACGATGAAGTCGATGCTGCCCTTCGGCACATCCAGTACGCATTCGCCAAGGCAATGGAAATAGTGGCTTTCTTGTCGCTGGCGCGAACGGTCGAAGCCGTCGTCAGCGCGCATCATCGCGCCGTCTTGCGGCGCATAGGCGCGGGCGTCGCTGCCAATCGCACTCACGCGCGCATCCACGGCTTGCCCGTTTTCATCGACGATCGACAGCGAGTACCGCTGTTGCGGCGCGAGGCTCTGGCGGTGCTCGGCTGAAACGGTGCGCGTCGCTCCACCCACGGCCTCCAGCACCGTCAGGCCCTGTTTCCCGACGAATTCGCTGCCGACGTAGACGATGCTCTTGCCATCGGGCGACCAACGGGCATCGCGCTTCTCGTCCTCGTCTCCATATCTCGGAAACGTCAGCGGCAGTGGAGGTGCGCCATCGATCGTGGTCAGCCACAACTGGTGCGTTTGCTGGCCGTGGTAGCTGCTGAACAGGATGCGCTTGCCGTCCGGCGCGAACTCCGGCCGCGCGCTCCAGCTCGTCTCCTCGGACAGGATCCGGCGGCGCTTCGACGGATCGTCGATCGGCACGATGAAGATATCGCCAGTGCCCCAGGAAATCTCCGGATTGGAGACATAGAGCAAAGACCTGCCGTCCGGTGACCAGGATGGATTGATCTGCACGTCGAACACCGAGTAGTAGTACCGGTCCTGCACGCTCTTGCGCTCGCCCAGCAGCAGGTGCGCATTGTGCAGGCCGGCGGAATCGAGATCCGCGATGAACAGATTGAAGTGGCCGGTCCCGCTGGTCGAGACCCACGCCAGCCGCTTGCCGTCCGGCGAAATCCGCGGTTCGACATTGACCGCGCCCTCCGACGTGAGTCGCTGCTCCTTCCGCGTGGCGAAGTCGTAGCGCCACAGCTCCATCGCGTTGCCGTCGTAGCGCGTGAACACCACGCTGCTGCCGTCGCTGGCAACATCCGGCTGGTAGTCGTAGGCGCCGCGCGCGTGGGTGAGCTCGGTAGCGACGTCCTCACCAATCTTCTGTTGCCACAGCGAGCCGGCCATGCTGTAGACCAGCGTCGCGCTGTCCGGCATGAAATCCGCCGCCGACGGTCCGGTCGTCAGTTGCGGCAGGTAGAGCTCGCGCCAGTAATAGCTGTGCGGCAGGTCAACCTGCTTGAGCACGGCCTCCCGGCCGGCAGCGAAGGCGCCGGTCGCCGCCAGCATGGCAAGCAGGATGAACGGCCGAAGGCGGCTCACGACTTCTTGCCCGCCAGGCATTGGTCGAGGCTGCCGGCGAGCAGCTTGATCGCTTCGTCGATC
>JANYBA010000091.1 GCA_025360985.1 Gammaproteobacteria bacterium
CTTCGCCGGCGAAGATGCCGGACAGGTTGTTGCCGATGCCGGTGGACAGGAACCAGCCGCCCATGCCGAAGCCGACCAGGCGCAGCGGCGCCAGCTTGGTCACCATCGACAGGCCGATCGGCGACAGGCAAAGCTCGCCGACCGACTGGATGACGTAGACCATGAACAAGGTCCAGAACGGGATCTTGCCGTTGAGCAACAGCGCGGTCAGCGCGAACATCAGCAGCGCGAAAGCGCCGCCGTTGAACAGCAGGCCCAGGCCGAACTTGCGCGGGATCGACGGATTGGCGTTGCCCAAGCGCACCCACAACCAGGCCAGGACCGGCGCCAGGGTAATGATCGCCAGCGAGTTCACCGACTGGAACCAGGCGGTCGGGAATTCGAAGCCGAACACGTTGCGGTCGACGATCTTCTCGGCGAGGAAGGTGAAGGAGCTGCCGGCCTGCTCGAAGAACATCCAGAACAATATGTTGAAGGTGAAGATGATCAGCATGGCGATGGCGCGGTCGCGCGCGACCGGGCCCTCGCGCACGCCCTCGACCAGCAGCAGGATGCACAGCAGGGCGAACATCGGGAACAGCACGTACCACTGCAGCGTCGTGGCCTCGATGGACAGCAGCAGGTAGATGCCCGGGATGGCGACCAATGCGCCAGCCAGCACGTACAACACCTTCTGCTTGCCGCCACCATCGGCTTCCGGCGGGCGGCCGATGCCCTGGAGCTGGCGACGGCCGAACCAGAACCACACCAGCGACACCAGCATGCCGACGCCGGCGGCCATGAACACCACCTTGTAGGCGGGCATGTCGGGACTGCCGCCGAACATGCGCTCGGCCAGCCAGCCGGTCAGCAGCGGCGCGATCATCGCGCCGAGGTTGATGCCCATGTAGAAAATGGTGAAGCCGGAATCGCGGCGCTCATCGGTCGGCGAATAAAGCTTTCCCACCATGGTCGAGATGTTCGGCTTGAACAGGCCGTTGCCGGCGATGATGGTCGCCAGGCCGAAGCGGAAGACCTCGGCGCTGGGCATCGAAATCATGAACAGGCCCGCGGACATGATCACCGCGCCGAGCAGGATCGAGCGCTGGTAGCCGAGCACGCGGTCGGCGACGTAACCGCCGAAGATGGCGCCGGCGTAGACCAAGGCGAGGTAGGCGCCGTAGAGCTGGCCGGCCGGTTTCTCGCCGGTGGCGTCGCCGTTGTAGAACTGCGCGACGATGTACAGCACCAGGGCCCAGCGGATCCCGTAGAAAGCGAAGCGCTCCCAGAACTCGGTCATGAACAGCATCCACAACGGCGCCGGATGACCGAGCACCTGCTTGAACTCCGGAATCGGCACGGCCATTTCGGACGTAGTTGCATCACCGCTCATGCGGTTTCTCCCCTGGCAAGTCTGGTTTTTAGGATGTCAGTAGCGCGGCGACCCGAGGTCGCAAGGCCTGCAAGGTGTAACCGCTGGCCGCGCATCCGTCAAACCTGAATGGCATGCTGCGACGCAACAGGACGCTCAGGCGCCGAGTTCGGTGCGCACGTCGATCAATTCCGGGAAGAAACTCAGCTCCAGCGCCTGCTTGAGGAAGCCGACCCCGGAACTGCCGCCGGTGCCGCGGCGATGGCCGATGATCCGCTCGACGGTCTTCATATGCCGAAAGCGCCAGAGCTGGAAATTGGTTTCCACGTCAACCAGGTCCTCGCACAGCTGGTAGGCGCTCCAGTGCATGCGGGTGTCTTCATAGATGGCCTTGAACACCGGCAGCAGGCCCGGCGTCCGCGCGTGCGGCTGGGTCCAATCGCGCTCCAGGCAGGCCGGCGGCACGGCGAATCCGCGCCGGGCCAGGTGGCGCAGGAATTCGTCGTACAGGCTCGGGGCTTCGAGCACCGCGCGCAACGACGCCTGCCCGGCCGGATCGTGGGCGAACACCCGGACCATGTCGGCGTTCTTGTTGCCGAGCAGGAATTCCACCGTGCGGTATTGCAGCGACTGGAAACCCGAGGCCGGCCCGAGCACGTCGCGGAAAGCCAGGTAGTCGCTGGGGGTCAGCGTCTCCAGCACCGACCACATCGAGATGAGCTGTTGCTCGACCCGCTTGATGCGCGAGAAGATCTTGCCGATCGGGTCGAGCTCGTCCCGTTGCAGGCAGGACAAGGCCGCGCGCAGTTCGTGGATCACCAGCTTCAGCCACAGCTCGGCCACCTGGTGCTGGACGATGAACAGCATCTCGTCGTGGTGGGGCGGGTCGGTCAGCGGCACCTGCGCCGACAGCAACGTCGGCAGCTGCAGGTAGCCGCTGTAGCTGAGGCGGTCGCGCAGGTCGGTGGTGATGCCCTGCTCGAGCGGGCGCTGGTTGTCGGTGGGGCTCATCGTGCGGGTCGTGGTCGGGGGTCGGGCGGCTTCACGTTACACTAGGCCGGACCTGCCTGGGAGGGCGGCGC
>JANYBA010000104.1 GCA_025360985.1 Gammaproteobacteria bacterium
CGCCGGCCGGCGCCGCCAAGCCTGGCCCGACGGCGCGGATCACGCCGCCCTGCACGAGCACATCGGCGTCCTTGAGAGTGCCGCGGGTGCCGGCGGTGTAAACGGTGGCGTGGCGGATCAGCACGTCCTGGGCGGAAGCGCTGCCGGCGACCAGGAGCAAGGCAATAAGCAGGCGGTTCATCGGTTGATCTCCCGGCCAAGCATGAAGTCGGAGCGCGGTTGCCGCGCCGGATTGTTGCGGTCGTAGAGCAGGGCGCCGTCGATGAAGACTTGCTCGGCATGCGCGTAAACGCTGAACGGCGTGCCGTTCCAGATCACCACGTCGGCCATCTTGCCGGGAGTGAGCGAGCCGGTCTGGTTGTCGATGCCCAGCGCTTTCGCCGGATTGGCGGTGAGCCATCGGATCGCCCGTTCGGGCGCGATATTGATGCCGGCGCGGCGGGCGCTGGCCATCGCTTTCGCGGCCTCCTGGTTCAGGCGCTGGATGCCTTCCTGGGAATCGGAGTGGACGATGGCGCAGCCGTTGACCGGGCGATCGACCAGGGCGAGGTTTTCCTCGACGCCGTCGAGCGCTTCCATCTTGAAGCCCCACCAGTCGGCCCAGAGCGCGCCGCAGACGCCTTCGGCGGCGAGCCGGTCGGCGATCTTGTAGGCCTCGACGCCGTGGTGGAAAGCCGAGATATGAAAGCCAAACTCTTTCGAGAGGTCGAGCATGGTCGCCATTTCATCGGCGCGGTAGCAGTGGATATGCACTTTGATCTCGCCCTTCATGACGAGCATCAGGGTTTCCTTGGCGAGGTCCTGCTGGGGCGGATCGCCGACCTTGGGCTTGTCCTTGTCGCGGCCCTTGAAGTCGGCGGCGGCCTTGACCGAGGCGTTGTACTTGTCCCATTCCTTCATGTACGCCTGCGCGCCGATGAAGGCGGCGCGATAACCGGCGACATTGCCCATGCGCGTCGACGGGCCGCCTTTTTCGCCATAGACGCGTTTCGGATTTTCGCCGCAGGCCATCTTCAGGCCCCAGGGCGCGCCGGGGAATTTCATGCCCTGGTAGGTCGCCGAACGCACGTTCTTGATGATCGCGCTGCGGCCGCCGATCAGGTTGGCCGAGCCGGGCAGGATCTGCATTGAAGTGACGCCGCCGGCCAGGGCGGTGTCGAAACCGGGATCCTGCGGCCAGATCGAATGTTCGGCCCAGACGTTGGGCGTGGTCGGGTTGGTGGCTTCGTTGCCGTCGGAACTGGCGTTGACGCCGGGGCTGGCGTAGACGCCCAGGTGCGAATGCACGTCGATGATGCCGGGGGTCACCCACTTGCCGGTGCCGTCGATGACGGTGGCGCCGGCCGGCGCCTGCAAGCCAGTGCCGACGGCGGAAACCTTGCCGTCCTGCATGAGCACGTCGGCGCCGTCGAGGCGCTCGCCGGTGCCGGTGAGCACGGTGGCGTTGCGGATCAGCACCGGCGGCGAGGCGACCGGATGGTAGGTGCTGGGGTAAGGGTCGGCCGCGGTGGCGGACATCGTCACGACTGCCAGGCCGGCAGCCATCCAGAATCGGCGCATGGAGTTCTCCCGTTGAACTGCCAACCCTAGCCCGTGGGGGTGTCCCTGCCAAGCCTGACTTTCGGCAGGGGGCCGTGACGGCCGTGGCAGAATGGCGGGCAGGGAGACGCCATGAAAGACAAGCAGGAAATCGTCAGCAACTGGTTGCCGCGCTACACCGGCGTCGCGCTCGAAGACTTCGGACCGCACATCCTGCTGACCAACTTCGGCGGTTACCTGGATACCTTCGCGCGCTTGACCGGCGCCGAGGTCAGGGGCCGGGACCGGCCGATGCCGAGCGCGACCAGCGACGGCATCACCATGATCAATTTCGGCATGGGCAGCGCCAACGCCGCGACCGTGATGGACCTGCTCGGCGCGATCATGCCCAAGGCGGTGCTGTTCCTGGGCAAGTGCGGCGGCCTGAAGAAGAAGAACCAGCTCGGCGATTTGATTTTGCCCATCGCGGCGATCCGCGGCGAGGGCACCTCGAACGATTACCTGCCGCCGGAGGTGCCGGCGCTACCGGCCTTCGCCATGCAGCGCGTGATCTCGACCATGATCCGCGACCTCGGCCACGACTACTGGACCGGCACGGTCTACACGACCAACCGCCGGGTCTGGGAGCATGACGAAGCGTTCAAGGATTACCTGCGCAAGCTGCGCTGCATGGCCATCGACATGGAAACCGCGACCATTTTCGCGGCCGGCTTCGCCAATTCCATTCCCTGCGGCGCGCTGCTGCTGGTGTCCGACCAGCCGATGATCCCGGAAGGCGTGAAGACCGAGGAATCCGACAATATCGTGACCTCGAATTTCGTCGAGGCGCATATCACCATCGGCATCGAGGCACTGAAGCTCGTGCGCCGCAATGGGCGCAGCGTGAAACACCTGCGCTTCGAGGAAGATCTGGAATGACCAACACGGACTTCGTATGACATTGGTTCACTCCGAACGCCTGACCCTGCGCGAACTGCGCGACACCGATGCACCGTTCATCCTCGAACTGGTGAACGATCCGGCGTGGCTGCGCCACATCGGCGACAAGGGCGTGCGCACGCTCGACGATGCACGCGCGTATATCGCGAACGGACCGGCCGCAAGCCACGCGCGCCACGGCTTCGGCCTCGATCTGGTCGAACTCAAGGCCGATGC
>JANYBA010000123.1 GCA_025360985.1 Gammaproteobacteria bacterium
GGCCGGCCGCGGGCATCGCCTACGCGGCGGTGCTGCGTTACGGCTGGCGCTGGTCGGTGTTCATCCCGCCAGCGGTGGTGATCGGCCACCTGCTGTTCATCCCGGTTCCCAACACCTTCCTGGCTTATTCGGCGCTGAGCAATTTCCTCGGCGCGGTCGCCGGCTATGCCGCCGTCTATTGGAACAAGGTTCCGCCGCGGCTGAGCGTGGCCAGCGGTTTCATCATGCTGCGCGGCGCCGTGGTGATGGTGGTGGTCTCGGGGCTGGTCGGCTGCTACGGCCTGGTCCAGGCCGGCATGGTGGCGCCGTCGGAATTCTGGCCGGCGCTGGTCAGATGGTCGATGGGCGACCTGCTGGGCATCATTTGTATCGCCCCCAGCCTGCTGCTGGTATGGGCGCCGGCGTCGACCAACCCGGACCTGCCGCAAAGCGGCGACTACTCGTCGCTGCAGGAAAAGATGGCGTGGGTTGTGTTGATGTTCGCGTCCTGCATGTTGGTCTACCTGGGCGGCCAGCGCGGCAGCCTGTACGCGTTGGGCATGGTGGCGATGCCGCTGTCCATGCTGCTGTGGAGTTCGCTGCGCTTCGAGCCGCTGTGGTCGACGCTGGGCACGGCGCTCACCGTGCTCTACCTGACCACCCTCATCGGCCTGGGTTTGGCCGGATTCAAGCCGCCAGACGTGTTGCTCGATTCGATCCTGCTGATCGCCTTCATGGGCCTGTTCGGCACGGTGCCGCTGGTGCTGGTGGCTTCACTCAACGAGCAGCGTATGGCCTCGCGCAAGGTCCTGCGCCGCGCCACCACCGATGTCGCCACCAACCTGCCCAACCGCGCCGCGTTCGAAGAAGCGGTGCATGTCGCGCTGCAGGGCAACCAGGTGCGCGCCCTCGCCTACCTCGACCTCGACCACTTCACCCTGATCAACGACACCGCCAGCCACGCCGCCGGCGATGCCCTGATCCATGGCATCGGTTCGCTGTTGAAGGCGCGGCTGCGCGAAGGCGACGAGCTGTTCCGGATCGGCGGCGACGAATTCGCCCTGTTGCTGGCCGGCGATCCGGCGACCATGCAGTTGCGCCTCGAGCACCTGCAGCGGGCGGTCGAGAACTACCGCGTCGGTTGGAAGGACCAGGTGCTCAACATCACCGTCAGCATCGGCCTGGTCGTGTTCAAGCCCGGCCAGTTCGAGTACGCGCGCCTGCTCTCGCTTGGCGACGCCGCCTGCTTCACCGCCAAGGAACTCGGCGGCAATCGCGTCTACATGGCCAGCCAGGAACCGGGCGAGATGTTCGAGCGCACCCGGGCCATGCACTGGGCCGTGCGCATCCGCGAAGCCATCGACCGCAAGCTGTTCGAACTCGATTGCCAGCGGATCGTGCCGCTGCACGGTCCGGCCGGCGAAGGCGAGCATCTGGAATTGCTGCTGCGCATGCGCGACCCGGAAACGGGGGAGCGGCTCGCGCCCGGGCACTTCATCCCGGCGGCCGAACGCTTCCAGCTTGGCGTCGCGCTCGACCGCCACGTCGTCCACCTGGCCCTGGACTGGCTGGAAGCACGGCCGGAAGCCACCGCGCGCCTGCGTTCCTGCGCGATCAACCTGACCGCCGCTTCGTTGGTCGACGAGGGCTTCCGCGCCTTCCTCTACCAGCGCGTGCGCAAGAGCCGGCAACTGGCGCCGAAATTGTGCTTCGAGATTACCGAGACCAGCGCCGTGCGCGACCTGGCCCGCGCCCAAGGCCTGATCGAGATGATGCGCGAACTCGGTTGCGCCTTCGCGCTCGACGATTTCGGCACCGGTTTCTGTTCCTTCAACTACCTGCGCTCGCTCGACGTCGACTATTTCAAGATCGACGGCAGCTTCATCCGCGACCTCGACAGCTCACCGCTGTCGATGGCGGTGGTGCGCTCGATCACCGACATCGCCCACGTGCTCAAGAAGCAGACCATCGCCGAACACACCGAGAACGAGGCGGTGTTCGCCACGCTCAGGGCGCTGGGCGTGGACTATGCGCAAGGCTTCGGCGTGCACCGTCCCGAGCCGATCGAGCAGTTCTTCCGCTCACTGCCCGCGCGTGCCCGCGTGATCGCGCCGGAGTAGATCGGCGCGCGCCAGGGCGTCGCCAATGTCGGCGACCAGATCCTCGACCGACTCGATGCCGACCGACAGCCGCAGCAGGCCGTCGCCGATGCCGGCGGCGGCGCGTACCTCGACGCTCATCGCCGCGTGGGTCATGGTCGCCGGATGCGCGACCAGGCTTTCGACGCCCCCCAGCGATTCGGCCAATGTGAAACAACGCAACCCTTCAAGAAAAGAGCGGACCGCGGGCAGGCCGCCGGCCAGCTCGACCGAGAGCATGGCGCCGAAGCCCAACTGCTGGCGCGCGGCCAGGGCATGGCCCGGATGCGAGGCCAGTCCCGGATAGTGCACGGCGGCCACCGCCGGATGGGCATCGAGCAATTCGGCCAGCGCGGCGGTGTTTTCCTGATGCACGCGCAGGCGCGCATCGAGCGTGCGCAGCCCGCGCAAGGTGAGGAAACTGTCGAAGGGGCTGCCGGTAACGCCAAGGGCATTGGCCCACCACGCCAGTTGCTGGTGCAGTGCCTGATCCTTCGCAATAACGGCTCCGCCGACCACGTCGCTGTGGCCATTGATGTACTTGGTGGTCGAATGCAGGACGAAGTCGGCGCCAAACGCGATCGGCGTCTGCAATGCCGGCGACAGGAAGGTATTGTCGGCGAGCACGAGTGCGCCGGCGCGGTGGGCGGCGTCGATGACGAAGCGCAGGTCGGTGATGCGCAGCAAGGGATTGGACGGCGTTTCGATCCAGACCAGCTTCGGGCCCTGCGCCAGCGCTGCGGCGAGCGCGCGCGGGTCGGTGAGGTCGGCGATCACCAACTTGAAGTGCTGCTTCCTGGCCAGCGCATCGAACAAACGCCAACTGCCGCCGTAACCGTCGTGGGGCACCACGAGCGTGTCGCCGGGTTCGAGCAGGGCGTGCAACACCAGGGTGATCGCCGCCATGCCGGAGGCGGTGACCACCGCGCCGGCGCCGCCTTCGAGTTCGGCCAGGGCCTCGGCCAGCAGGTCGCGGGTCGGATTGCCGCTGCGCGTGTAGTCGTACTGCCGCTTCTGGTCGAAGCCGGCGAAGCTGAAATTGCTCGACAACACGATCGGCGGCGTCACCGCGCCGAACGCGGCATCGCGATCGATGCCGGCGCGCACCGCCACGGTCGTGGCGCTCACGCGGCTCATGCCAGCGCCTCGCGCAGTACGCTGGCAATCGCCGCGATCTCCTTGAGGAAAGCGTCGTGCCCGAACCGCGAGCGCAGGCGGCGCAGCGTCGCTGGTCCGCCCAGGCGCTCGGTGAGTTCGATCAGGCTCGCCTCGGGCACGAGCCGGTCTTCGGCGATCGCGACCACCGTGGTCGGAACGGTGATCGCGGCAGGATCGACGCGGTGCAGGTCGATCGATTCGGACAGGCGCACGAAAGCCGTCGCCGACGTGCGCGCGACGTAGCGATCGCCACACGCTTCCAGGTAATCCTCGGCGGCGCGGCGAAGCGTTCGGCAAATTCGCCGGGCGTGCGGTAGCTGAGCATCGCCAATTGCCGCGCCAGTGACAGCGCCTCGCGGCGACCGCCTTCGCTGCGGCCGAGCGCGACCAGCTTGCGCTGCACCGAGCGCCAGGCGCTGGCGTAGGGATGTGGGCGGTCGGCGCCGCTGATCGCAACCAGGCGCCGCAGCCGCGCCGGGAATTGCGCCGGGAACTGCAGGCCGACCATCGCTCCGTACGACGCGCCGATGAAAGCCGCGGCCCGGTCGATGCCGAGATGGTCGAGCGTGGCGGCGAAGGCTTCGGCCTGGTCGGCGCTGTCGATGGCGGCGTCGAGGCCGCCGTCGCTGCCAAGCCAATCGATCGCCAGCACGCGAAAGCGCGTCGTGTCGATCGCCAGGCCCGGCCCTACCTGCGCCTGCCACCAGCCCGGCTCCGGGTATTGCGCGCTCGCGCCGGCGTGGCGATGCGCCGAGATGCCGCCGGCGACGAGCAGCACCGGCGCGCCTTTCGGGCCCTGGCATTCCCAGGCGATGCGCAGGTGGCGGGCGCCGGCGTGGCGCAATGTCAGTTGGGCGTGGAAGGCGCCACGGCCAGGTTCGGCTCGGGAACAAGGTTCCAGCGCTTGCAAAATAGGGGTCAGATCCCTTTTGCCGCGGGAAAAGGGATCTGACCCCT
>JANYBA010000151.1 GCA_025360985.1 Gammaproteobacteria bacterium
TCCGCGCTGGTGCGCGAGCAGGCCGCCGCCTGGAAGCCGGGACGTCCTGCCGTGCCGCAGCCAGCAGAAGGCGTGGCGCAAGCGGCTCCGCCCGCGCCGCGTCCGGTCGCGTCCGCGCCGCCGCCGCCGCGTCCGGCGGCCCGGCTCGAAATCGTGCCGCCCTCGGGCAATCCCAGCGCGCGTGGCACGCAGTCGGGCGCCGCCGCCGGCGGTGGTGGCAGCGAATTGCGCGCCGAATTGCTGCAGACCAAGGAAGACCTCGCCGCGCGCACGGCGGAAGTGACCGAACTCAAGTCGCGGGTGTCCGACCTCGAGAAGCAGGAGGCCGATCGACAGCACCTGATCGACCTGCAGAACAGCCAGCTCAAGGACCTGCAAACGCGACTGGAACAACAGGCAGCGCAACCGCCTGTGGCCGCCGCCGCGCCTCCGTCGGCGGAAGCGCCGGCTGCGGCGAGCCCGCCCGCTACAGCTCCAGCCGAAGTGGTCCAGGAAACGCCGCTCTACCTCAATCCCTGGATCCTCGGCGGCGGTGGTTTGATCCTGGTCGGTGGCCTGGTCTTCGCCCTGCGTCGCAAGCCAGCGGCCAACGTCGCCGACAATTCGGCCTCGAGCCGTCTTTCCGACGACGAAGCCTTGCGCGCCAGCCTGGCCAAGACCCGCGCCGGCAGCATCCGCCCGGCCCCGGCCTCGACCCGGGAATCCACGCTTGCCGCGAAAGTCTCGTCGCCGGTGACGCCTGTGTTCGTACCCAAGCCGGAACCCGTCGTGGCGCCCGTCTCTGCGCCGCCGGTCGATGCCGAGCTCGAGGCGCGCACCAAGGCGGTGTGGAACAACCCACAGGACATCGAGGCGCACCTGAACCTGTTGCGCCTGCATCACGCCCGCGGCAATGCCGTCGAGTACGAAGCCGCGGCCCAGGAAATGCGCGACCACGTATCGAGCACGCTCGATCCGCGCTGGCGCGAAGCGGTGATCATGGGCGCGTCCCTGATGCCCGGCCATGCCTTGTTCAACCAGGCCGGTTGGAATGCGCCGCGCTTCGATACCGCGGAACCCGTGGCCAAGACCCCGTCCTTCGTCGTCGACGCCGCGCCGCCAGCGCCACCGGCTCCCGCGCCCGCGCCGGCAGTCAAGGTGTTCGACCCGCCGGCCGAGGAAGTCGCAAGCCCGGCCGCGCCGGCCGTGGACCTGCACATCGACGAAATGCACGACTTCGGCGACGGTGGGCTCGACCTGATCGATGCCCCCGGCGCGCTGGCGGACGCGATCCCCGGCCACCTCGACCAGCATCGCTCCGAGGCGGAAATCCAGCAGGAAGACGAGGCCAGCGCCACCCGCATCGAACTGGCCAAGGCCTACCTGGATATCGGCGACCTCGACGGCGCCCGCAGCATGCTCGAAGAAGTGCTGGCGGACGGCGGTCCCGCGGCCCAGGCCGAGGCCGAGCGGATCCTGCGCGAGATCGGTTGAGATGTGCGCTTCGCGCTAGGCATCGAGTACGACGGCAGCGATTTCCTTGGGTGGCAACGCCACCCGAGTGGCGCCACCGTGCAGGCGGCCGTTGAAGACGCGCTGTCCTATGTTGCCGATGCGCCGGTCGCCGTGGTCTGCTCGGGACGCACCGACGCCGGTGTGCACGCCGCTTGCCAGGTCGTGCATTTCGACAGCGATTCCGTGCGCAGCGCGCGGGCCTGGGTGCTGGGCGGCAACACACGCCTGCCGGGCGCCGTCCGCTTCCTCTGGTGCCGGGACGTCGCCGAAGATTTCCACGCGCGCTTTGCGGCGCGGGCGCGTGCGTATCGCTACAGTCTGCTCAATCGCCCGATACCGCCCGCGTTGCAACGCCAGCACCTGGCCTGGGAGCGCCTGCCGCTCGACGCCGACGCCATGCACCGCGCCGCGCAGGCGCTGGTCGGCGAGCACGACTTCAGCGCATTCCGCACCGCGCAATGCCAGGCCAAGCATCCGCGTCGCGACTTGCAGCGCATCGACGTTCGTCGCCACGGCCAGCAGGTGATTGTCGAAGTCCAGGCCAATGCCTTCCTGCACCACATGGTCCGCAATATCGTCGGCAGCCTGGTCCCGATCGGACTGGGCGAGAAGCCGGAAAGCTGGATCGGAGAGCTGCTGGCGGGGCAGGACCGGACCGTGGCAGGTCCGACAGCTGCAGCCGCAGGATTGGTATTCCTTGGGCCGAAATTCCCTGCCGATTGGGGACTGCCACCGGAGGTGAGCCTGTGAACCGTACGCGGATCAAATTCTGCGGCTTGACCCGACCGGGTGACGTGCGCCTGGCCGCGGAACTGGGCGTAGATGCGCTCGGCTTCGTGTTTGCCGCCGACAGCCCGCGCTGCCTGGGCCTGGGGCAGGTCGAGGGCCTGCGCGCGGCGGTGCCGCCGCTCGTGCACGTGGTCGCTCTGTTCATGAATTCGCCGGGCAGCGTGGTGGTGGAAGTGCTCCGGGCGTTGCGGCCGCATCTGCTGCAATTCCACGGCAGCGAGACCGACGCATTCTGCCGGGGTTTCGGGCTGCCCTACATCAAGACGCTGCCGATGGGTCCGGGCGCCGCGGACCCACCCGGAGAAACAAAACGGTATCCTTCCGCCAGTGCTTTCCTGCTCGATGGCCACCGCCCCGGCGCGACCGGCGGTCGTGGCGAGCGCTTCGACTGGACCCAGACTCCGATCCTGAACCGGCCGGTGTTCCTGGCCGGTGGCCTGAACGCGGACAATGTCGGCGAAGCGATCCGCGCCGCGCGGCCATTCGCCGTGGATGTGTCGAGCGGCATCGAGTCGGCGCCGGGCATCAAGGACGGCGAAAAAATGCAGCAATTTGTCGAAGAGGTAAGACGTGCAGACCGCAGCGCCGCCCACTGATCCGGCCATCGCCGACTACAACGACTACCCGGATGCGCTCGGCCATTTCGGCGCCTACGGCGGCACCTTCGTCTCGGAAACCCTGATCGAGCCGCTGCGCGAGCTCGAGGCCGCCTACGACCGCTTCCGCGGCGACACGCAGTTCATCGCCGAACTGCAGAAGGACTACCGCCACTACGTCGGCCGGCCCAGCCCGATCTACGAAGCCGAACGTCTAAGCCGGCACGTCGGCGGCGCGCGCATCCTGCTCAAGCGCGAGGACCTCAACCACACCGGCGCGCACAAGATCAACAATACGGTCGGCCAGGCCATGCTCGCCAAGCGCATGGGCAAGACCCGGATCATTGCCGAGACCGGCGCCGGCCAACACGGCGTCGCCAGCGCGACGGTCGCCGCGCGGCTCGGGCTCAAGTGCGTGGTCTACATGGGCGCGGTCGATATCGAGCGCCAGGCTATCAACGTTTTCCGGATGAAGCTGCTCGGCGCCGAAGTGGTGCCGGTGCATTCGGGCTCGAAGACGCTCAAGGACGCGCTCAACGAAGCCATGCGCGACTGGGTCACGAACGTGCGCGACACCTTCTACATCATCGGCACCGTCGCCGGCCCCAGTCCGTATCCGCGCATGGTCCGCGATTTCAACGCCGTGGTCGGTCGCGAAGCGCGCGCGCAGATGCTCGAGGAGTACGGCCGGCTCCCGGATGCGATCACCGCCTGCGTCGGCGGCGGGTCGAACGCGATCGGCATTTTCCACGCCTTCCTCAACGACCGTTCGGTCGCGCTCTGGGGCGCCGAAGCGGCAGGCGAGGGCATCGCCAGCGGCAAGCACGCGGCCTCGCTCGTGGCCGGGCGCCCCGGCGTGCTGCATGGCAATCGCACCTACGTGATCTGCGACGACGACGGCCAGATCACCGAGACGCATTCTATTTCCGCCGGGCTCGATTACCCCGGCGTCGGTCCCGAGCACGCTTTCCTCAAGGATTCCGGTCGTGCCAACTACGTGGGCGTGACCGATGCCGAGTGCATGGAAGCCTTCCACCTGCTCGCGCGCACGGAAGGCATCCTGGCCGCGCTCGAGTCCAGCCACGCCATCGCCCAAGGCATGAAATTGGCGCGCGACTTGCCGAAAGAATCCTTGGTCCTTGTCAACCTGTCCGGGCGCGGCGACAAGGACATCTACACCATCGCCCAACGCGAAGGCATTTCCCTGTGAGTGGTCGGATCGCGGCGCGCTTCGCGGCACTGAAGAACGCCGGCCGCAAGGCGCTGGTGCCGTTCATCACTGCCGGCGATCCGGCGCGCGACGCGACCGTCCCGGTCATGCACGCGCTGGCGGCGGCGGGCGCCGACCTGATCGAACTGGGCGTGCCGTTTTCGGACCCGATGGCCGACGGCCCGGTGATCCAGCGCAGCTCCGAGCGCGCCCTGGCGCGCGGCGTCGGCACCGATTTCGTTTTCGCTTGCGTTCGCGAGTTCCGCCAGCGCGACGCTGCGACGCCGGTCGTGCTCATGGGCTACCTCAATCCGGTGGAAATGCGCGGTGGCGATCGCTACGCGCGCGAAGCCGTCGCAGCCGGCGTGGATGGCGCCCTGCTGGTGGACCTGCCGCCCGAGGAAGCCGGTCCCTTGCGGGCTGACTTCAATCGCCACGGCCTGGCCCTGATTTCGTTGGCCGCACCCACGACATCTCCCGAGCGACTGACTCGATTGGCCGCCGAGGCGCAGGGCTATGTCTACTACGTCAGTTTCGCCGGCGTGACCGGCGCCGATCGCATCGACGCCGGCGACGTCGCGAT
>JANYBA010000180.1 GCA_025360985.1 Gammaproteobacteria bacterium
GGCGCCGGCCCGAGGATGAAATTGCCGTCGGGCGTGAAACTCTCCGGACCGTTGAGCAATTCCTTGATGCCGGCATTTTCCAGGGCCGGCACCCGCGCCATCGCCAGCTCCATGATCGGCTGGAAGTGCTCCCAATCCGGCTGCAGCAGCTGGAAATTGAATTTCTCGGGAATGCCGTTGACCGCCCACGGCATCGGATTCGCTTCGTAGCCGCCCATCACGAGCCCACCGACTTCTTCCTTGTAGTAGGTCAGGCGATCGGGATCGCGCAGGGTCGGCAGGTTGCGTGCGACCCCTGGGATGGCCTCGGTGATCAGGTATTGGTGTTGCACGGAAACGAGCGGCACGTTGACGCCGGCCATCTGGCCGACTTCCCGCGCCCATTGGCCCGCGCAGTTGACCACGACTTCGCAGGCGATGCGGCCGTGCTCGGTGATCACGGCAGATACCCGCCCGCGCACGACCTCGATGGCAAGCACGCGGGTGTCCTCGACGATTCGCACGCCCTGCATGCGCGCGCCCTTCGCCAGGGACTGGGTAATGTCGGAAGGATTGACCTGGCCATCGGTGGGCAGGAAGGCAGCGCCGACGAGGTCGGAGATATCCATCAGCGGCCACAAGTCGCGCGCTTCTTGCGGGCTCATCAGGTGCATCTCGAGCCCGAACGAATGCGCAGTCGTGGCCTGACGCCTGAGTTCGGTCCAGCGCGCGGCATTGCAGGCCAGGCGCAGGCCGCCATTCATCTTCCAACCGGTGGCCAGCCCGGTTTCGGCCTCCAGCGTGTTGTAGAGCGCGACCGAATGGCCGAGCAACTGGGTGATGTTGGCGCTGGTGCGCAATTGTCCGACCAGGCCGGCCGCGTGGAAGGTCGAACCCGAGCTCAGCTTGTGTCTCTCGAGCAGCACGGTGTCGCGCCAACCCAATTTTCCGAGGTGGTAGGCGGTCGAGCAGCCGACGATGCCGCCGCCGATGACCACCGCGCGCGCCTGGCTGGGGAAATCCGCCATTTCAGTCACCCTCGTTCGTCGCCAACCACATCGCCTCGAAGCGCTGCAGGTAGTCGCGGGTGTAGGCGGCGTAGTTGAATTCGATGGTCGAGCTCACCAGCGAGGTCGCGCCCCAAAGGAGCTCCCGAAGCAAGGACGCGCACTTCATCGCGGCAAAACCACGGCGGCAGTTCGAATCAATGCCATTGGCGAAATACGCCGCCAGCAGCTGCTCATCCAGCGCGGGCGTGAAGGCGTTGTTCGAGGAGAGGTTCGCGAGATCGAACAGCGGGCTGTTGAATCCGGCGTAGTCCCAGTCGATCAGCCATAGGCGCGCGCCGTCGTCGATGAAATTGGCGGCCAGCAGCCGCTCGTCCAGCGCCAGCGTGAAGGCATTGTTGGAAGAGAGATTCGCGAGGTCGAACAAGGGACTGTTGAATCCGGCGTAGTCCCAGTCGATCAGCCAGAGGCGCGCGCCATCGTCGATGAAATTGGCGGCCAACAGGTCGTTGTGCCCGAACACGATTTCGACCGGTCCGACGCGCCGCTCCAGCCATTGCATCCGGCGCTCCAGCTCGGCGAGGTCAAGGCCGAGCGGGTTCTTGCCCGCTTCGTTCAACACCGAAAGATAGTTGCGGATCACCTGGAACACCCAGAAGATCAGCGCCGGCCCGCGAAAATAGCGCGGGATGTCGTGGTGGCAGCGGTCGATCAAACCGACGACGCGCCCGAGGGCGCCAACGTCGCGCACGTCCTTCGGTGCGAATGTCTTGCCGTCGATGTAGCGGCTCACCAGCATGCCTTCGCCGGCGTGGATCACTTCCGGGGAAATGCCAGCGGCGTGGGCGGCGCGCGCCGCGGCGAGCTCGTTGAAGCGCATCACGCCGTGGTCCGGCAGATCCCGGCCGACCCGCACGACGAAACGCTTGCCGTCGCGGTCGGCGACCAGGAAATTGCGGTTGGTCATGCCGCCCGGCAGGGGCGAAATCTCGACCCCTGAGGACCAGCACGGCAAGCGGGCGATCTGATCGAACAGTGTCGGCTGGGCCATGGGCTGACTATACTTCAAGCTCCTGTTGGCCTTGAAGGACCCGCCTCTTGGCAACGCCCGACGCTCTCGACCTGACCCGCGAACTGGCGCTGGCCCTGCGCCTGGCCGACGCCGCGCGGCCGATCGCGATGTCGCACTTCCGTCGGCCCCTGGCGATCGAGACCAAGCCCGACCACAGCCCGGTCACCATCGCCGATCGCGCCATCGAGACGGAAATGCGGCGCTTGATCCAGTCGCAATTTCCCGGGCACGCCATCCTCGGTGAAGAGTTCGGCACGACCCGGGGCTCGGGCTACACCTGGGTGCTGGATCCGATCGACGGCACCAAGAGTTTCATCTCGGGCCTGCCGCAGTTCGGCACGCTCATCGCCCTGCTCCAGGGCGACCTGCCCGTACTCGGCATTATCGATATCCCCGCGGCCGGCGAGCGTTGGCTGGGGCAGCACGGCAAGCCGAGCCTGTTCAACGGCGCCATCGCAAAAACGAGCGCCTGCGAACGGATCGAGGACGCGCGGATCTTCACCACTTCGCCGGACTTCTTCGACGCCGAAGGCTGGCGCCGCTACGACGCGCTCAGCCGCCGCGCGGCCTTCCGGCGCTTCGGCGGCGACTGCTACATCTACGGCCTGCTCGCCTCTGGCCATTGCGACGTGATCGTGGAGATGGGCCTGAAGCCCTACGACTATCTCGCCATGGTCACGGTGATCGAAGGCGCTGGCGGCGCGATCAGCGACTGGCGCGGCAATCCGCTAGGACTGAATTCTGATGGCCGGGTCGTTGCCGCCGCAACCGAGTCGCTCTGGCGCCAGGCGCTGGATGCACTGGCGTGAAAAAGCCGCCCGGAGGCGGCTTTTTCGATTCTGCGGAATGAAGCGGGGCTTAGACGCCCTCGCCCTCTTCCACGGCTTTCATCGACAGGCGGATGCGGCCCT
>JANYBA010000206.1 GCA_025360985.1 Gammaproteobacteria bacterium
CTTGTCGCGAATCTCGGCCGGGAAACCGCCGCGTTCGCCGACGAAGCGGATGCGCACGCCGCGCCGGTCGAGTTCGTCCACTTCGTTGTCGAGCAGGCGCAGGAACAACTTCATGAGCGCGCCGACTTCTTCGGCCGGCCGGCTCCAGTTCTCGCTGGAGAAGGCGAACAGGGTCAGGCTCTCGACGCCTTCCGCCAGGCAGAACTCCAGGCAGTTGCGCACGGCGCGCGCGCCGGCGCGGTGGCCGAGCGAGCGCGGGCGATGCCGACGCTCGGCCCAACGGCCATTGCCATCCATGATGATGGCGACGTGGCGGGGATTCCGGGCGGAAGGACTCATCCGGCGGACGCCTCAGACCGCCATCAGTTCGTGTTCCTTGGCCTTGACCGTGTCGTCGACTTCCTTGACGAATCGGTCGGTGAGCTTCTGGATGTCGTCCTCGGCGCGACGGCCGTCGTCCTCGGAGATGTGCTTTTCCTTGAGCAATTCCTTCAAGGCATGCAGCGCGTCGCGGCGGACGTTGCGGATGGCGACCTTGGCGTTCTCGCCTTCGTGGTGCACGTGCTTGCTCAGTTCCTTGCGGCGCTCTTCGGTCAGGGGCGGCAGGTTGATCCGGATCACCTGGCCCGAGGTGTTGGGGGTCATGCCCAGGTTGGAGGCCAGGATGGCCTTCTCGACTGGCGCGACCATGGCTTTTTCCCAGGGGGTGATGGTCAGGGAACGGGCATCGGCGACGGCGACCGTGGCGACCTGCGTGAGCGGCACGTCGGAACCGTAGTAGTTGACTTTCAGGTGGTCGACCAGGGCGGTGCTGGCGCGGCCGGTGCGCAGCAAGGTCAGTTCGTGGCGAAGGCCATCCACGCTCTTGGTCATGCGCACTTGGGCGTCCGTCTTGATGTCGCTGATCATCGCTGGCTCCGCAAAATTTCGGCTGGCGGCCGGTCTCAACCCCCGATTATAGGGGCTCGGCCGCCACGCCGTCGCCCGCCGGGGCGTCAATGGTGCGGGGCGTGGTCGTCGCTGTCGTGGCGGCAATGGCCGCCGTACTCGATCTGCAAGGTCGCGTGGTTGATGCCGAAGCGCTGTTCCAGCGCCGCGACGGCCAGTTCGATGAACTGGTCGTGGCCGTCCTCGCGATCGCGCACGACGTGCGCGGTCAGCGCGATTTCATCGGCGCCGATCGGCCAGATGTGCAGGTGATGCAAGGCTTGCACGCCGGGGAGTGCGAGCAGGAAGCGTTCCACTTCGAGGCTGTCCAGATGCTCGGGAACGGCGTCCATCACCTGCCGGAAGCTGCTGCGCAGCAGTCCCCAGCTGCTCGCGATGATCACCAGCGAGACCAGCAGCGCCAGGGCCGGGTCCAGCCAGCGCCAACCGAGGTAATACATCCCGAGGCCGGCCAGGACCGCCGTCATCGAGACGCCGGCATCGGCCATCAGATGCAGGTAGGCGCCGCGGCGATTGAGGTCGCCGTGCTGGCCGTGGTGGAATAGCGCGGCCGAACCGAGGTTCACCAGCACGCCGATGGCCGCGACCAGCATGACCACGCGGCCGGCCACTTCTGGCGGCGCCGCCAGCCGACGCAAGGATTCGTTGATCAGGGCGCCGGAGAATCCGACCAAAAGCAGCGCATTCGCCAATGGCGAGAGCTGGGTCGCGCGCCGCCAGCCATAGGTATGGCGTGCCGTCGGAGCGCGCTGCGCCAATACTGCGGCAGCCCAGGCCAGCGCCAGGCCGAGCACGTCGCCGAAGTTGTGCAGGGCGTCCGACAGCAGCGCCAGCGAGCCGGCGCGCCAGCCGATGAGGGCCTCGACGCCGGCATAGGCGAGATTGATCAGCGTACCGAGAGCGAAGGCCCGGGTTGCGTGCGATGCGTGCCCGTGGCCGTGGTGGGAATGCTCGGGCACGGTTGGCTCAGACGACGCGATGCACCAGGGTGCCGAGCGGCTCGCCGAGCAGGATCCGCATCAGCGCGCCGGGCTGCATCATGTCGTAGATGCGCAACGGGATCGAGTTGTCGCGGCACAGGGCGAAGGCGGTGGTGTCCATCACCTGCAGGTTGCGGGCGATGACATCGTCGTAACTCAGTTCGGTGTAGCGCTTGGCGTTCGGGTTCTTTTTCGGGTCGCTGTCGTAGATGCCGTCGACCTTGGTGGCCTTGAGCAGCAGTTCGGCGCCGATTTCGGTCGCGCGCAGGGCCGCGGCCGAATCGGTGGTGAAGAACGGGTTGCCGGTGCCGGCCGCGAAAATCGTGATTCGGCCTTTTTCGAGGTGGCGCACCGCGCGCCGGCGGATGTAGTCCTCGCAGACTTCATTGATTTTGATCGCGCTCATCACGCGCGCGTAACCGCCCAGCTTCTCCAACGCGTCGGCCATTGCCAGCGAGTTGATGACCGTGGCCAACATGCCCATGTGGTCGCCGGTGACCCGTTCCATGCCGCCGGCGGCCAGGCCGGCGCCGCGAAAAATGTTGCCGCCGCCGAACACCAAGCCGATTTGGGCGCCGGCGCTCTGGGCCGCCAGGATTTCCTTGGCCAGGGCGTGAATCACCACCGGGTCGATGCCGTAGTCCTCGCGTCCCATCAGGGCTTCGCCGGACAGCTTGAGCAGGACGCGGCGATACTTCAGGGACGACTCGGTCATGGCGGCTCCGGCTGTGGGCAAACAGCGGAAGTTTAGCCGATCCCGGGCGGCTCGAAGATCACATAGACCTTGCGGGCCTTCTCCAGCACCTGCCAGGTGCCCTTGAATCCGGCCGGCACGACGAAACTGTCGCCGGCCGATACCAGGGTTTCGGCGCCGCCATCCTCGCGGATCAGGATCCGGCCCTCGAGCATGTGGCAGTACTCGTGCTCGCTGTAACTGACCCGCCAATGCGCCGGCTCGGCTTCCCAGATGCCGCAGTGGAATTGCCCGCCCGGGTCGGAAAACAGGTTCGCCACGCACTGGGCCGGGTTGCCGGCGATCAACTTGCCAGCGGCCATGGTGATGGCTTCGTTGGCGTGTGTGTCGTGGGGAATTCGCTGGATCGGCATCGCCATTTCCCTCAGAGGATGAATCCCGCGACCACTTTGCGCCCTTCCGTAGCCAGCACATTGAAGGTGCGGGCGGCGGCGGCGTTGTCCATGACTTCGATGCCGATGCCGCGGGTCAGGCAGGCGGCCATCACTGCTTGCGCGGGGAATTCGAGCCGGGGGCCGGTGCCGAGCAGGACCACGGTCGGGGCCAGCGCCAGCAGCGGCGCCATGTCTTCGGCGCTGAGGTCGGCGGTTTGGCGCGGGCGCCAGGTTTCGTCGAGGTGGTTGGGCGCGAGGATGAAACTGCGCGCAATCCTGCGCTCGTTGACCAGGATCCCTTCGGCGGAAACACCGCGCAGGAAATAGCGGAAATCCGGGTTTTCGAGCGTCAGCTGCATCCCGGTTCAGCCCCTGGGCAGGATCACCAGCGGTTTTTCCTTGCGCCGGCGATAAAGCACCGCGGTGTGGCCGATCCGGCCAACCAATGCGGCGTCGCTGCGTTGCACCAGTTCGGCCAGCCAGGCGTCGCGGATGTCACGGTCCTCGGCGGCGATCTTGATCTTGAGCAGTTCGTGCTGTTCGAGCGCGAGGTCGAGTTCGGCCGCCAGCGGATCGGTCACGCCCTTGGCGCCGACCAGGATCACCGGCTTGAGCGTGTGCGCGAGGCCGTGCAGGTAGCGCTTCTGGGCGTTGGACAGGGCGAGTGGCATGACGTTCGGGCCGGGGCTGCAAGGGGGCGAAAGGGTATCATGGGCCCCGCTTCCGCCAATCCATCGACCCGTCGCCCGAACATGGCCGCCCGCAGCAAAAGCAGTCAACGCTGGCTCAAGGAGCACTTCGCCGACCCCTTCGTGAAGAAGGCGCAGGCCGAGGGCATGCGCTCGCGCGCGGCGTTCAAGCTCGAGGAACTGATCGAACGCGACCGCCTGCTCAAGCCCGGCATGGTCGTGGTCGACCTCGGCGCCGCCCCCGGCGGCTGGTCGCAGGTCGTGCGGCGCGGCCTTGATAAGAGCGGTGGCGACCGCGGCCGGGTCGTGGCGATGGACATCCTGGAAATGCCGCCGATCGCCGGGGTCGAGTTCATTCACGGCGATTTCAGAGAAGCCGAGGCATTGTCACGGCTGCAGGCCAGGCTGGGCGGGGCGCAAGTCGACCTTGTCCTTTCCGACATGGCCCCCAATATGACCGGTGTGGACACCGTGGACCAAGCGCGGGCGATGTACCTGGCCGAACTGGCCCGCGACTTTGCCCAGGAGCACCTGAAGCACGGCGGCGATTTCCTGATCAAGCTGTTCCAGGGCGAAGGGATCGACGCTTACGTACTGGACCTCCGGCGCCGCTACCAGCGCCTGGTGATCCGCAAACCGGCCGCCTCGCGGCGCCGTTCGAACGAAGTCTATGCGTTGGCCACCGGCAAGCGCTGAGGAAGCAGGATACCCATGAACGACCTGGTCAAGAATCTCCTGGTGACGCTGGCAGTGGCGCTGGTCCTGATGACCGTGTTCCAGGCCTTTTCGCCGACCGCGAACGGCGGCAGCCCCGAGGAGGTCACCTATTCGAACTTCCTTGGCGAAATCGATGCCGACAAGGTGAAGAAGGTCGAGTTCTCCGACGGCAGCACCGGCGGCACCACGGCGCTCAATTTCGACCGCGGCGATGGCAGCCATGGCATCGCCTACGGTCCCTACGACCGCGACCTGGTCAACGTGCTGGTCCGGCACAAGGTCGAGATCGTCCAGGCCAAGCCGAACAACACGCCGTCGATCTGGGCGATCATCGCCACCTTCCTGCCGTACGTGCTGATGTTCGGCTTCATCTACTTCATCTATCGGCAGATGCAGCAGGGCGGCAGCCGCGGCGCCATGACCTTCGGCCGATCGCGCGCCAAGCTGCAGGGCGAGAACGAGGTCAAGGTGACCTTCGCCGACGTCGCCGGTTGCGACGAGGCCAAGGAGGAAGTCGGCGAGCTGGTCGAATTCCTGCGCGATCCCGGCAAGTTCCAGAAACTCGGCGGCCGCATCCCGCGCGGCGTGCTGATGGTCGGCTCGCCCGGCACCGGCAAGACCCTGCTGGCGCGCGCCATCGCCGGCGAGGCCAAGGTGCCGTTCTTCTCGATTTCCGGCTCGGATTTTGTCGAGATGTTCGTCGGCGTCGGCGCCTCGCGCGTGCGCGACATGTTCGAGCAGGCCAAGAAGCACGCGCCTTGCATCATCTTCATCGACGAAATCGACGCGGTCGGCCGCCATCGCGGCGCCGGCCTCGGCGGCGGCCACGACGAGCGCGAGCAGACGCTCAACCAGTTGCTGGTCGAGATGGACGGTTTCGAAGGCGGCGAAGGCGTGATCGTGATCGCCGCGACCAACCGCCCCGACGTGCTCGACCCAGCCTTGCTGCGCCCCGGCCGCTTCGACCGCCAGGTCGTGGTCAACCTGCCCGACGTCAAGGGCCGCGAGCAGATCCTCAAGGTGCACATGCGCAAGGTGCCGCTCGACGCCGACGTCGACGCCATGACCATCGCCCGCGGCACGCCCGGTTTCTCCGGCGCCGACCTCGCCAACCTGGTCAACGAAGCCGCGCTGTTCGCCGCCCGCGAAAACGCCAAGGACGTGCGCATGGAGCATTTCGACAAGGCGCGCGACAAGATCATGATGGGCGCCGAGCGCCGCTCGATGGCGATGAGCGAAGACGAGAAGAAGCTGACCGCCTACCACGAAGCCGGCCATGCCATCGTTGGCCGCCTGGTGCCCGACCACGACCCGGTCTACAAGGTGACGATCATTCCGCGCGGCATGGCCCTGGGCGTGACCATGTACCTGCCCGAAGGCGATCGCTACAGCTACGACAAGGTCAACATCGAGAGCCGCCTGTGCTCGCTCTATGGCGGTCGCGTCGCCGAGGAACTGATCTTCGGTGCCCAGCACGTCACCACCGGCGCGTCCAACGACATCGAGCGCGCCACCAAGATGGCGCGCAACATGGTCACCAAGTGGGGCCTTTCCGACGAAATGGGTCCGATTGCCTATGGCGAGCAGGACGAGGAAGTCTTCCTCGGCCGGTCGGTGACCCAGTCCAAGAGCGTCTCCGACGACACCGCGCGCAAGATCGACGAGGTCGTGCGCGGCATCCTCGACCGCGCCTATTCGCGGACCCGGGAAATCCTCCAGGGCAACCTCGACAAGCTGCACATCATGGCCGAGGCCTTGCTGGCCTACGAAACCATCGACGCCAGCCAGATCGACGCCGTGATGGAAGGTCGTCGCCCGGGCCCGCCGGCGGATTGGGCGAAGTCGCCGCGCAACGGCAAGGACGACATCGGCCCCGCGGTCGGCCCGATCGGCGGCCCCGCGCCGCAGACCTGATCACCCCTTGCCGCGCATGCGCCAAAAGGCCAGAGTCCGCTCTGGCCTTTTTTGTCGGGAAGTCCCATGACGGTCATGCGCCGCGCCATTGCCAGCTTCCGTCGCCAGGACTGGACCGCGGTCGTCGTCGAACTGGCGGTCGTCATGCTGGGCGTGTTCCTCGGCGTACAGGCCGCGAACTGGAACGAGGATCGCGAGCAGGATCGCAAATCGGTGCTTTTCACCGAACGCCTCAAGGCCGACCTGCGCATCGAAGCCTGGGGGTACCAGCTCCAAGCCGGCTATTACAGTCAGGTTCGGGACAACGCGGAGCGCGCGGTCGATGCGCTCACCAGCGAAAAACCGTTGTCCGATGAAGCACTGCTGGTCGCGGCCTACCGCGCGACGCAATTCAACGAATACAGCCGTCGCCGCGCGACGTACGACGAATTGGTGTCCACCGGCCAGATCGGTCTGATCCGCGACCAGCAACT
>JANYBA010000229.1 GCA_025360985.1 Gammaproteobacteria bacterium
CAAGCAAGAGGCCGCTGCGCCGATACAGCAAGCCGGCGAGCCTGCGCAGCGGTGTACTCAAATAGAGGGAATTCGCACTCATGTCGTGCCACCCGTGCGTGGAAACATGGGCGCCGGGGGCCACTTCGCACTCACTTGTCACCGTCCTTGAGCGGCACCATGGCCGCGCGGGACCAGTAGGCGTGCACCGCATCGCCGATCGCCGGCAAGGACGCGCCGCCGCTTTCGCCGTTCTGCAGGCTGGCGACGATCCGGCCGCCGCCGTCAAGGTCGATCTCGATCCGGCTGGTCGAGCCGTGGTACTGCACGTCGCGCACGATCCCGGAAACGCTGGCCAGGTCGTGGGCGAGCGACATCTCGCGGGAAACGCGCACATGCTCCGGACGGATCGAGAACGACGACGCCATGCCGCCGAGCACGCGCGCGCGGTCGCCGTCGATGACGTTCGACGTACCGACGAAATTGGCGACGAAGCGCGTTTCCGGCCGCATGTACAACTGGCGCGGCGTGTCCACCTGTTCGATCCGGCCCTGGTTGAACACGGCGACGCGGTCGGACATCGAAAGGGCCTCGCCCTGGTCGTGAGTGACGTAGACAAAGGTGATGCCGAGCTGGCGCTGCAGGGACTTGAGTTCGACCTGCATCTGCTCGCGCAATTTGAGGTCGAGCGCGCCCAGGGGTTCGTCGAGCAGGAGCACGCGCGGGCGATTCACCAGCGCCCGCGCCAGGGCGACGCGCTGGCGTTGGCCACCGGAGAGTTGGGACGGCTTGCGCGCGCCGTAGCCGTCGAGCGCGACCATCTCCAGGGCCTCGCGGGCGCGGGCGTAGCGCTCGGCCTTGGCCACGCCCTTGACCATCAGCCCATAGGCGATGTTGTCGCGGACATCCATGTGCGGAAACAAGGCGTAGTCCTGGAACACCGTGTTGACGTCGCGCTCGTAGGGCGGAACGCCGGCCGCTTCTTTGCCGTGGATGCGGATCGAGCCGGCGCTCGGTTGTTCGAAGCCGGCGATAAGGCGCAGGCAAGTCGTCTTCCCGGAGCCCGACGGTCCGAGCATGGAGAAGAATTCGCCGTCGTGGATGGACAGCGAGACCTTGTCCACGGCTTTCACGTCGCCGAAGGTGCGGCTGACGCCGCTGAATTCGACCGCCGCCGCTGAGCTGGTGTCGTCCAAACGTCCTCCGATGCCTGCCGAATGAAAAAAGGCGAGGGGCCGCGCCCCTCGCCTTCAGGTCTGCCCGCTATCCGGTCAACCGCCCTTGATGGCGATGTAATCCTGGGTCCAGCGGCTGTAGGGAACGCATTCGCCCGTGCTGCACTTGCCATCCGGCGTGCGCCAGAAATGGATGTTGTCGAAACTGTCCATGCCATTGGTCTTGCAACCCTCGGCGCCGAGCAGGTCGTTGCCCTGGCAAGCCGCCGGCACCGCCGGCAGCGAACCGAACCAAGCGGCGACATCGCCCTGCACCTTGGGCGCGATCGAATGTTCCATCCACGCGTAGGCGCAGTTCGGGTGCTTGGCCTCCGAATGCATCATCGTGGTGTCGGCCCAACCGGTGGCGCCTTCGGCCGGAACGACCGACGCGATCGGCTGCTTGTCGAGCTGCATGCCATTGACCTGGTACGGCCACGAACCCGAAGCCACCACGCCCTCGTTCTTGAAATCGCTCATCTGCACCGTTGCGTCGTGCCAGTAACGGTGCACCAGCGACTTCTGCTTGCGCAGCAGGTCGAGCACGGCCTTGTACTGGGCTTCGTTGAGTTCGTACGGATCCTTGATGCCGAGTTCAGGGCTCTTGGACATCAGGTAAAGGGCGGCGTCGGCGATGTAGATGGCGCCGTCGTAGGCCTGGACGCGGCCCTTGTTGGACTTGCCGTCCGGCAGCTTCTGTTCGTCGAACACCACGCTCCAGCTGGTCGGCGCGGTCTTGAAGACCTTGGTGTTGTACATCAGCACGTTCGGGCCCCACTGGTAGGGAACGCCGTAGTGCTTGCCGTCGACGGTGAACCAGGGCGCGTTCTGCAGGCGCTGGTCGACCGTGCCGAAGGAAGCAACCCGGGCCGTGTCGATGGCCTGGACCTTGCCGCCCGCGATCAGGCGCAGCGAAGCGTCGCCGGACGCAGTGACCAGGTCGTAGCCGCCCTGGTTCATCAGCGAGACCATTTCGTCGGACGTGCCGGCAACCTTGACGTTGACCTTGCAGCCGGTGTCCTTTTCGAAGCCGGTCACCCAGTCGTAGGCCTTGTCGCTCTCGCCGCGTTCGATGTAACCGGCCCAGGCGATGATGTCGAGCTGGCCTTCCATCACCGGTGCGGCAGCCGCCTCTGGAGTCGGGGCAGCAGCGACCGGGGCTTCTTCCTTCTTTCCGCAACCCACCAAGGCAACGGCGGCAGCGACGGCGATGACCAACGACGATTTCCTGAGCAACATGGCGGGTATCTCCCAAGGCGGGGGGGTGTCAAGGATATTAACCGCTATGTCATGCGATCCGTCAATTGCTGCGCTGCATCATGCGTCAGGATTCGATACGCCGTGCGGTACGTGGCCAGTCGCGACATGGCGACGCGCGTTCTCGACGTTGTGGTGGGAATCGTCGAAGAAGATGTCGGCGCCGAAGGCTTCCAGGAACGGGCCCTTGTCGCGGCCACCAAGGAACAGGGCTTCGTCCAGGCGCACGCCCCACTGCCGCAGGGTCAGGATCACGCGCTTGTGCGCCGGCGCCGAGCGGGCGGTGACCAGGGCGGTGCGGATCGGTGAATCCTCGGTCGGGAACGCCTGTTGCAGTCGGTGCAAGGCGGCGAGGAAGCCGCGGAATGGCCCGCCCGTCAGCGGCTCGTGGGCGAATTCGCTTTCGTTGGCGTGGAAGGCGGCAAGGCCCACTTCCTGCGACAGCCGCTCGGACTCGTCGCCGAAGATCACCGCGTCGCCATCGAAGGCGATGCGCAGCTGGTCGTGGCTGCGATCCGGGGCTTTCGACGGCAGGATCGTCGCGGCGGCGACGCCGTTCTCGAGCGCCTCGCGCACCGAGTCGGGATTGGCCGACAGGAACAGCTGCGCGCCGAACGGACGGATGTACGGATACACCGGTGCGCCGCTGGTGAACACCGCGCGGGTCATGGCCAGGCCGTGGTGCTCGATCGAATTGAAGATGCGCAGGCCGGTGTCGGAGGAATTGCGCGACAACAGGATCACCTCGACCCGCGGCGCGTCCTTGGGCGTGCCGGCATTGAGCGCCAGCAACTTGCGCACCATCGGGAAGGCGATGCCGGGCGCGAGTACGTCGTTCTCGCGCCGTCGCTGGTGCTCAGCGTAGGCCTCGACACCCTCGCTCTCGAACAGCTCGTGGCTGTCCTCGAGGTCGAACAAGGCTCGCGCCGTGATCGCGACGACCAGGCGGTCGCCAACATCGGCGTCGGGGACGGCGGAGGTGCCTGTATTCATGGCGAAATTGAGTTTAGCCCGGGTGGTTGGTCGGCAAGTACTTCCTGAGCAGATACGACGCTATGGTCAAAATGACAATAAGCGCCCCAATACCCAATCCAGCACTCACTCTCGAAAGCAACGCAACAGCCACGAGGAACACAGTCAAGACGAGCACCGTCGCTGCCCGAATCTTCGACGCGCGACCTTCAAAAAACTGACGATGAGCATCGTCGTATCGGCTTTGCGCTTCGTAGCCCAATCGAGAATGAAAAAGCAAGTACGCCATGGGCCCGAAAA
>JANYBA010000237.1 GCA_025360985.1 Gammaproteobacteria bacterium
GACATTTCCGACCCCGAGGTGGTGACGCGTTTCGCCACCCGTGTCGCCGACCGCGAGCACCTCGATTACCTGTACCTGCTCACTTGCGCCGATATCGCCGGCACCAGCCCCAAGCTCTGGAACAGCTGGAAGGACCGGCTGATGGCCGACCTGTACACGGCCACGCGCTACGCCCTGCGGCGCGGGCTCGAGCATCCGTTGAATGCCGAGGACATCGAGGCCGACACCGGCAATATGGCGTTGGCGAAACTGCTGGACGACGGCTTCGACGAAGGCGCGATCCAGAACCTGTGGACGACCTTCCCGGACGAGGCATTCCTGCGTTACCGGCCCGACCAGATCGTCTGGCAGACCAAGGGCGTGCTGGCGCTGGACCACGAGTCGATGCAGGTGCTGGTGCGCGAGCATGGCTCGCCCGGCAGCCTCGAGGTGTTCCTGCGCGCGCCCGACCAGGACGGTTTGTTCGCGGCCATCGTCGCCACTTTCGACCGGCTCGGGCTGAGCGTGCTCGAGGCCCGCGTGCTGACTTCGAACGACGGCTACGCGCTGGACAGTTTCCAGCTGCAGGCCGGCGACGACGTCCCGGAAGCCGCACGCGTGGTCGAGCGCCTGCAGTCGGCCTTGCGCGACCCGGCCGGCACGCGCCCGGCACGGCGGGCGATGCCGCGCCACCTGCGGCATTTCCGCGTGCCGGCGCAGGTGGAGTTCGACACGCTGGAAAGCGGCGAACGCACCCGGCTGAGCCTGGTCTGCACCGACCGACCCGGCTTGCTCGCCGAGATCGCGCAGGTCCTGCGCCGACATCGCCTGCGCGTGCATGATGCCCGCATCGCCACGTTCGGGGCGCGGGTCGAGGATTTCTTCCTGCTCAGTGACGAAAACGATCGCGCCGTGCACGATACGCAACTGTTGGCGGACCTGCGGATCGCGCTGGTCGCCTGCGCCGAAGGAGAGTTGGCCAATGGCAAGACGTAAACAGGATCCCGAGGCCGCATTGCGCGCGATCATCGAAGACGCCTTCGAGCGCCGCGCCAGCCTGACCGTCGCCGAGATCGACGGTTCGACGCGCACCACGGTGGAGCAGGCGATCGCCCTGCTCGAGTCCGGGCAGGTGCGCGTCGCCGAGCCGGACGGCAAGGGCGGCTGGCAGGTCAACGAATGGCTGAAGAAGGCCGTGCTGCTGTATTTTCGCTGCAATGACATGCAACTCATGGCCGGCGCGCCCGGGCCCTATTTCGACAAGGTGCCGACCCGGTTCGAAGGCTTCGATGTCGCCGAATTCCGCGAGCTCGGCGCGCGCGTCGTGCCGGGCGCGGTGGTGCGGCGCGGCGCCCACATCGGCAAGGACGTGGTGCTGATGCCGAGCTTCGTCAACATCGGCGCGCACGTCGGGCCGGGCACCATGGTCGATACCTGGGCCACGGTCGGATCCTGCGCCCAGGTCGGCGCGCGCTGCCATCTGTCCGGCGGCGTCGGCATCGGCGGCGTGCTCGAGCCCCTGCAGGCGGCGCCGACCATCATCGAGGACGACTGCTTCGTCGGCGCGCGTTCGGAAGTGGTGGAAGGCGTGGTGGTCGAGCGCGGCAGCGTGATTGGCATGGGCGTCTTCATCGGCCAGAGCACGCGGATCTACCATCGCGCCAAGGACGAGGTTACCTAC
Source organism: Gammaproteobacteria bacterium (assembly GCA_025360985.1). Classification (GTDB taxonomy): domain Bacteria; phylum Pseudomonadota; class Gammaproteobacteria; order Xanthomonadales; family Xanthomonadaceae; genus Arenimonas. The sequence continues at coordinate 1,661 of JANYBA010000237.1, forward strand.
GGCCGCGTGCCGGCCGGTAGCGTCGTCGTGTCCGGCTCGCTGCCATCGGCCGACGGCAAGTACTCGCTTTACTGCGCGGTGATCGTCAAGCAAGTCGATGCCAAGACGCGCAGCAAGACCTCGGTCAATGAATTGCTGCGGGGCGCGGCGGAATGACCACGATGGTCTACGGCCTGGCCGGCTGCGATACCTGCAAGAAGGCGCGCAACTGGCTGGCGCGCTTCGACATCGCGCACGAATTCATCGATTACCGCGAGCACCGGCAAACTCCCGCCACACTGAAGGAGTGGGCCGGGAAGGTCGGCGGCTGGGACAAGCTGGTCAATCGCACCTCGACCACGTGGCGGACCTTGCCCGAAGCGCGAAAATCCCCGCAAAGCGATCCGGAATGGACGCTGTTGCTCAAGGAATACCCGGCCCTGGTCAAACGCCCGGTGGTCGCCACCGATGACGGCGCGGTGACTGTCGGCTTCACCGACAATGCCTTCAAGCTGCGTTTCGGGGTGAAGAAATGAGCAAGGTATTGGCGCTCACCGAGGACCTCATCCGGCGCGTGTCGCTGACGCCGGACGACGCCGGCTGCCAGGACGTGGTCGCGGCGCGCCTGGCGGCGGCAGGCTTCCACATCCAGCCACTTCCGTTCGGACCGGTGCAGAATTTGTGGGCAACGCACGGGCAGGGTGGGCCGGTGTTGGCCTTCCTCGGCCATACCGATGTCGTGCCGCCGGGGCCACGCGCGGATTGGACCAGCGATCCGTTCTTGCCGACGATCCGCGACGGCTGGCTATACGGCCGAGGCAGCGCCGACATGAAGGGCAGCGTCGCCGCTTTCGTGGTTGCCATGGAGGAATTCGCGGCCGCCCATCCCAATCACCCCGGGACGGTGGCGGTGCTGCTGACGTCCGACGAGGAAGGCGACGCCATCGACGGCGTGCGCAAGGTCGCCGAACACTTCCGTGCGATCGGGCAGAGGATCGATTACTGCGTGACCGGCGAGCCTTCGTCGAAGGAAGAACTGGGCGACCTGTTGCGCGTAGGCCGGCGCGGTACGCTTTCGGGCACGCTGCTGGTGCGCGGCATCCAGGGTCACGTCGCCTATCCCGACCGGGCGCGAAATCCCATCCACCAGGCGATGGCGCCGCTGGCCGAGCTGTGCGCGCGCCGTTGGGACGATGGCTATCCTTCGATTGGAAACAAGGAGTTTCCTGCCTCGAGTTTTCAGATCTCGAACATCCACGCCGGCACCGGCGCCAACAACGTGATTCCGGGCAGCTGCGAGGTCGTGTTCAACTTCCGCTACAACCCCGGCTGGCAGACCGCCGATCTCGAACGCGAAGTGCACGCCACGCTCGACCGGCACGGCCTGGAATACGACATCCGCTGGCATCGCGGCGGCGAGCCCTTCCTCACCCGCGAAGGCCCGCTGCGGCGCGTGGTACGGGAAATCCTGATCGAACGCTGCGGCGTCGTGCCCGAAGAAAACACCAGCGGCGGCACGTCGGACGCGCGCTTTATCGCGCCGTTGGGAGCCGAGGTCGTCGAGATGGGACCGGTGAATGCCAGCATCCACAAGGTCGACGAGCGTGTCTCGCTCGACGAGCTTGAGCGCTTGCCGGCGTTGTTTCGCGAGATTGCCGAACGCCTGCTGATGTAGGAGCGGCGTGAGTCGCGACCAAAGGTACCGCCGGGCTTTGTGTCGCGGCTTACGCCGCTCCTACATGTCACAACGATTCACGGCCGTAGTTCGATCCTGTGCATCGTTTTCCCGGGCAAGAACGGCGTTGGTTCGCCACGCACCCAGGCCTCGTGGCCGGCG
>JANYBA010000238.1 GCA_025360985.1 Gammaproteobacteria bacterium
TCCTTCACCTTCGCGTCGGTCCTGTAGATGTCCTCGGGATCGCCGCTCAGCGCCACCCAGCGGAACGGGCCGATGCCGCGGCAGAATAGCGGACGCACGTAGGCCGGGACGAAGCCGGGGAAATCGAAGGCCCGCGCGCAACCGTCGTCGGCGGCCATCTGGCGGATGTTGTTGCCGTAGTCGAAGGTCGGCACGCCCATGTCTTCGAAATGCAGCATCGCCTCGACGTGGGTACGCATGGAATGCTTGGCAGCGTCGATGACGCGCGGCGGATTGTTTTTCTGCTCGCTCAGCCATTCCTCCAGCGACCAGCCGGCCGGCAAGTAGCCGTGCAGCGGGTCGTGCGCGGAGGTCTGGTCGGTGACAGCATCGGGGCGCACGCCGCGGCGCACGAGTTCCGGCAGGATCTCGGCGGCGTTGCCGAGCAGGCTGATCGATTTCGCCTTGCCGGCGGCGCAGTACTTCTCGATCCGCGCCAGCGCATCGTCGAGGTCGGCCGCTTGTTCATCGAGGTAGCGCGTCTTCAGGCGGAAATCGATGCTGGTCTGGCGGCATTCGATGTTCAGCGAACAGGCGCCGGCGAGCGAAGCGGCGAGCGGTTGCGCACCGCCCATGCCGCCGAGTCCGGCAGTGAGGATCCACTTGCCGGTGAGGTCGCCGTGGTAATGCTGGCGGCCCATTTCGACGAAGGTCTCGTAGGTGCCCTGGACGATGCCCTGGGTGCCGATGTAGATCCAGGAGCCCGCGGTCATCTGGCCATACATCATCAGGCCCTTGCGATCAAGCTCGTGGAAATGCTCCCAGGTCGCCCAGTGCGGCACGAGGTTGGAATTCGCGATCAGCACTCGCGGCGCGTCCGGATGCGAGGGAAACACGCCGACGGGCTTGCCGGATTGCACGAGCAGGGTTTCGTTGTCCTCGAGCGTGCGCAGGGTTTCCAGGATCTTGTCGTAGCTGGCCCAGTCGCGCGCGGCGCGGCCGATGCCGCCGTAGACCACTAGCTCCTGCGGATTCTCGGCGACTTCCGCGTCGAGGTTGTTCTGCAGCATCCGGTACGCGGCTTCGGTCAGCCAGCTCTTGCAGCTGAGCGTCGTGCCGCGCGGCGCGCGGATGTTGCGGGTCGGGTCTTTGCGGTTCGAGGCGGACATGACGGACTCCGGGCAATCGATGCCCGGATTATCGCATCCGTCCGCCCGCGATTCAGTCTTTCGGGCAACTGGCGGGCAAGGAGGCTTCGAGCTTGGCGATGTCCTCGGCGCTGGCCGGTTTCGGTTCGCCGCCGCCGCCGCCGTCGAACAACACCTGCCAGACGCCCTTCTTGTCCCGCACCCAGGTCGAGATATAGCTGCCGGTCACGAACGGCGCTTTCGCGTCCGGGCTGTTGTCGGCGGTCCACCACGGTCCGCGCGACAAGGCGACGTTCGGATCGCCGCCGATCACGACGGTGTCCGGATGCCAATGCAGGACGCCATCGTCGCCCTTGACGATGCCGGCCCAGGCGCCTGCGATCATGGCGCTGCCGCGCCGGGGCTTGTTGTTTCCGCCGAGGAACACGGCACCGGGATGCAGGTGCTCGGCAAAGGCCGCGGCATCGTGGTTGGCGACCGAGGCGGCGAAGCTCACTTCGCGATTCCAGACGGTGCATTCGTCCGCGCTCATCCGCGCGACCGCCGGCACCGCGCTGGCTGGCGCGGCCGGCGCGTCGGCAAGGACCGCGCCGGAAAACGCGAGCATGAAACCGAACAAGTGCCTGCCGTTCATGAAGCTCCCCTGCCGATGATTTCCGCCAGTATCCCGGCGTCCCTGGCGCTCGGCATGTGCCGGATGGGCTATCCGGCATCGATGTCCGAAAACGGCGAGTTTCGCCCCCGGACGCGGCCTAAGATGGCGCCATGTCTCCGACCCTCATGCCCTCCGCCGACATCTGTGACCGCGCCCGCGCCGCCAAGGACGCAAGATTCGACGGCCTGTTTTTCACCGCCGTGCGCAGCACTGGCATTTATTGCCGACCGGTTTGCCCGGCGCCGACGCCGAAGCGCCAGAATATTTCCTATTACCCGACCGCGGCGGCGGCGACCGCGGCCGGTTACCGCCCCTGCCTGCGCTGCCGACCGGAATTGTCGCCATCGGCGAATGTCCGCGGTGGCGAATCCCTGGTGCAACGGGCGCTCGCCATGATCGCCGAGGGCGCCTTGCAGGACGCTTCAATCGAAACACTGGCCGGACGCATCGGCGTCAGCGACCGGCAGTTGCGGCGGATTTTCCTGGAACACACCGGCGCGACGCCGATCGCCGTGCACACCACGCGGCGATTGCTGCTGGCGAAACAGTTGCTGACGGAAACATCGTTGCCGGTAACGCAGGTTGCGTTGGCGGCCGGTTTCCAGAGCCTGCGCCGCTTCAACGCCGCGTTCCTGGAAGGCTGCGGCATGGCGCCGACGGCGATCCGCCGGCAACGCGAGAAGGCGCCGAGCGGGATGTTGTCGTTGCGCCTGGGCTATCGGCCGCCGCTGGATTTCCCGGGGCTGCTGGCCTTCCTCGGCAAGCGCGCCATCCCGGGCATCGAGCGGGTGACCGCGGGCAGCTACGAACGCGTGCTCGGCCCGGCCGACGCGTCGACCTGGATCCGGGTCACGGCCGATCCGGCCAAGCCGGAACTGCGGCTGGAAATCTCCGACACGGATCCGCGCGCGATTCCCGACATCGTCCGGCGCGTGCGTCGCGTCTTCGACCTGGATGCCGACCTGCGAGCCGTGCACGCGGTGCTCGGCGAATCGCCGCTGCTGGCGACGGCGATCCACAAGCGCCCCGGCCTGCGCGTACCGGGCGGCTGGGACGGCTTCGAGGTCGCGGTGCGCGCGGTGCTCGGCCAGCAGGTCAGCGTCGCCGGTGCGACCACCCTGGCACGGCGATTGGTCGACGCCCATGGCGAGCAGCGCAGTCCGGCGCGCGAAGGACTGGATCGCGTCTTCCCCGCGCCCGCGGCCCTGGTCGATGCACCGCTGGAGAACATCGGCCTGCCAAAATCACGGGCGGCGACCTTGCGCGCGCTGGCGCGAGCCGCACTCGATGGCCGCATCGGCTTCAGTGCCGGGCAGCGCCTGGAGGCGTTCGTCGAATCCTTCGTCGCCCTGCCCGGCATCGGCGCCTGGACCGCGCATTACGTGGCGATGCGCGCGCTCAGCCATCCGGATGCGTTCCCGGCCGGCGACCTCGTGCTGCAACAGGTCCTGGGCGCGACGAAACGCTTGAGCGAACGCGAGACCGAAGCCTGCTCGCAAGCATGGCGACCTTGGCGCGCCTATGCCGTGCTGCACCTCTGGCACCTGGCCGGCGACCTCCCGAAGAAGGAGAAAAGATGATGTGGTTCGACGAATTCACCACGCCGGTCGGCACGCTGACGATTGCAGCGGACGACGGAGGCCTGCGCCAGGTCCGCTTCCCGAGCGAACGCCACCCGATCGCGCGCGGCCAGGATTGGAAGCGCGATGCCGGCGCCCTGCGCGAGGCGCGCGAACAACTGCTCGCCTATTTCGCTGGCGAGCGGCGCGAATTCACGTTGCCACTGCGGCCGGTCGGCACGGCTTTCCAGTTGCAGGTCTGGAACACCCTGGCGGAAATCCCCTTCGGCGCGACGTGGAGCTATGGCGACGTCGCGCGTCGCATCGGCGAACCGACGGCAGCGCGCGCGGTAGGCGCCGCGAACGGCCGCAACCCGCTGCCGATCGTGCTGCCCTGCCACCGGGTGATCGGCAGCGACGGCAGCCTCACCGGATTCGGTGGTGGTCTGCCGATCAAGCGTTTCCTGCTCGAGCACGAAGGCGCCGGCCAAGCCGAGCTTCGCTTCTGACGGCTCTCCTGCCGCCGGCGTGTGCCGGATGCGCCAGGGCTTGACAGCCTTGGATGCGTCGTTATATCTTTTCATCGCGATGAACGTATATGCACTCCCCCGTCACCCTGAAACCGTGCCGCAGCCAGCGACGGTGCGCCGTCGCGTCGATCTGGTCCTGGTCGGCGCACGCGGCCAGGTCGGCAGCGCCTTCCGGCAGCGCCTCGCCGGCCAACAGCACGCGCTCCGGCTGGCGCTCGGCGTCGACCTGGCCCTGCTGGCGACGCTCGACCAACGCGGTTTTGCATTTGACCTGCAGGGGCTCGTCCCCGACCGTTGCCACGTCGACTTGCGGGCGCGCGAACCCGGCGACCTCGAGCACTTGCTTGCGCATCTTGTGCGCCCCGGCGCGGCGCCGGCGCTATTCATCGACTGTAGCGCCAGCGACGAGATCACCGACCTGTACCCGCGCCTGCTCGCCGGCGGCGTCGGCGTGGTCGCGGCGAACAAGCGGGCCAATGCCCGACCGCTGGCCTTCTACCGTGAACTGCAGCGCCTCGCGCACCATCACGAAACTCCATATCGCTACGAGACGACGGCCGGCGCGGCGATTCCCTTGCTCGAACCCCTGCGCGACCTGCGCCAGCGCGGCGAACGCGTGCGCTCGATCCGCGGCGTGCTGTCGGGTTCGCTGAGCTACATCCTCGCTCGCGTCCAGGACGATGGCCTGGAGTTCTCCGAAGCGGTCGCCGAAGCCGGCCGGCTCGGCTATACCGAGCCCGATCCCTCCGAAGACCTTTGCCTGCGCGACGTCAGCCGCAAATTGCTCGGACTGGCGCGCGAAGCCGGTTTCGCGCTCGAAGCGCAGGACCTCACGATCGTTCCACTCCAGGATGACGGCAATTGGCAGGCCCGCGTGACCAAGGCCAAGCAGCGCGGCGAGCGTTGGGTGGTGCTGGCCGATGCCGACGAACGCGGCGGCCGCATCGGCCCGCAATGCCTGCCCGGCGCATCGCCATTCGCCAACCTGCGTCCCGGCCAGAACCTGGTGCAAGTCACGACCGACCTGCAGGACTCGGTGCCGCTGTCGCTGTCGGGCCCTGGCGCCGGACCGGCCGTGACCGCCGCCGGGGTGTTCAGCGACGTACTCGCGGCGGCCCGGCAACTCGTCCGCCGCTGAGCGCTCAACCGTCGGCGAGCAGCGCCCGCAGGCTGCGCCGGTAGCGCTCGGCGATGCCGGCGCCGCCGATATGCCGGCCATCGCGCACGACGATGCGGCCGGCGACTTCGACTTCCTGGACCATCGGGCGATTGCCGGCGAACACGAACCGGTCGAGCAGGTTGTCCGGACGCGCGCCGACCAGCGCGACCGCGTCGGCATCGAGGCGGATGCGATCCCGTTGCGCTTGCGCCTCGGAAAATCCGCTGGCCTGGCGGCCGCCGGTGAGCGCCTGCGTAAACAGGACTTCGCCCACGCTCGCTTGCGTCGGCAAGGTGGCGACATTGCGCTGGTGCGTGAGCAGGCGCTGCCCGTACTCGAGCCAGCGCAGTTCCTCGACCGGCGACACCGAAACGTTCGAATCCGAGCCGATGCCGAACCGGCCGCCGACCGCGAAGAAATCGCGTAGCGGGAACAGGCCGTCGCCGAGGTTCGCTTCGGTGGTCGGGCACAGGGCCACGACCGCCTCGCTGGCGGCGATGCCGCGCACTTCCGCATGCGTCAGGTGCGTGGCGTGGACCAGCGTCCAGCGCGGATCGACCGCAGCATTGGCGAGCAGCCATTCGACCGGGCGGGCGCCACGCACGGCGACGCATTCCTCGACCTCGGCGATCTGTTCGGCGATATGGATGTGGATGGGCAATGACTGGCCCTGCACCGCCGCCAGCACGTCGCGCAGGGCGTCCGGCGGCACCGCGCGCAGGCTATGGAAGGCGATGCCGACCCTGAGCATGTCGCTTTCCTGGCGGCGCAGGCGCTCCAACAGGCCCAGGTAGGCGTCGACGGCATGGCCGAAGCGCCGTTGCCGGTCCGACAAGGCGCGGCCGTCGAAGCCACCGGTCATGTACAACACCGGCAACAAGGTCAGGCGGATGCCGGTGTCGCGCGCGGCGGCGATCAGCGAATCCGACATGGCCGCGCGATCGCCATAGGGCTCGCCGTCGGGGCGATGGTGCAGGTAGTGGAATTCGCAAACGCTGCTGTAGCCGGATTCAAGCATCTCCGCGTACAGCTGCGCGGCGATGTCGTATTGCGATTCCGGCGTGATCCGGCCGGCGAAGCGGTACATCAGTTCGCGCCAGGTCCAGAAGCTGTCGGCGGGATCGGTCTGCCGTTCGGCCAATCCGGCCATCGCCCGCTGGAAGGCATGGCAATGGATGTTGGCGAGGCCCGGTAGCGTCAGTTCGATGGCGTCCATGCCGCCAATTCTATCGGGAATCTCTAGCGAGGAATCCGTCGGGCATGCCGGCTACAATCGCGTCATGAAGGCCCTGGCTGGCATTACCGTCCTCGAATTCGCCCGCGTGCTGGCCGGCCCCTGGTGCGGCATGACCCTGGCCGACCTCGGCGCGACCGTGATCAAGATCGAGCCGCCCGAAGGCGACGACACCCGCGGCTGGGGCCCGCCGTTCAAGGACGGACTGTCGGCCTACTTCGCCTGTTGCAACCGCGGCAAGCGTTCGATCGCGCTTGACCTGCGCGACCCGGCCACGCGTCCCGTCGTCGAGGAATTGGTCCGGCGCGCCGACGTGGTGATCGAGAACTTCCGCACCGGCGGCGCCGAAAAACTTGGCGTCGGTTACGAGGTATTGCGCGAACTCAATCCGCGCCTGGTCTATTGCTCGATCTCCGGCTACGGCCGCGACGGCCCGCAGGCCGACCGCCCCGGCTACGATTTCGCGATCCAGGGCGAGGCCGGCCTGATGGCGGTGACAGGACCTGTGGATGGCGAACCGTTCCGCGTCGGCACGCCGGTGGCCGACATCACCTCCGGCAACAACGCCACCATGGCCGTGCTCGCCGCGCTGTTCCATCGCGAACGAACCGGCGAAGGCCAGAAGATCGAGATCTCGCTGTTCGATTCGCAATTGCAGCTGCTGGCGAATTCCGCCAGCGGCGTCTTGTTTACCGGCAAGGATGCGCAACGGCTCGGCAACCAGCACCCGAACATCGTGCCCTACCAGGTGTTCGCAGCGAGCGACGCGCATTTCGTACTGGCGGTTGCCAGCCAGGCGTTGTGGCGCAAGCTTTGTGGAGCAATGTCGATGCACGAATGCCGGGACGATCCGCGCTTCGCCGACAATGCGGCGCGCGTGCAACATCGCGACGAACTGGTGGCAGCGCTGGCGAGCGTGTTCGCCGCGCAGCCGCTCGCGCATTGGCAGGCAGTGTTCGAGCGCGCGCAGATCCCTATGGCGGCGATCAATTCCGTGCAGCAGGCGATCGAGCACCCGGTCGCCGAACGGATGCGCATCGAAGTCGGAAACGTCGCGATGCTGGCCAGTCCGATGCGCTTGTCCGCGACCCCACCGTGCTACGAGCGGCCACCGCCACCACTGGACGCGCACCGCGGCGAAATCCTCGCCGAACTGGGGCTGGCGCCGTGAGCCCGCGCTGGGACTTGCTCCTGCTCGACGCGCGCCTCGCGACCATGCGCGACGACCTCGGCCCCTATGGCGCCATCGAAGCCGGCGCCATTGGCGTGCAGGACGGCCACATCGTTTTCGCCGATGCGCAATCGAAGTTGCCGACCGATGCGAGCGAGCGCGCCTTGCGCGTCGAATCCGTTGCTGGCCGCTGGCTGACACCGGCGCTGATCGACTGCCACACGCACCTGGTGTTCGCCGGCAACCGCGCGCAGGAGTTTGAGCGCCGACTGCAAGGCGCCAGCTACGAACAGATCGCCCGCGAAGGCGGCGGCATCGTCTCGACCGTGCGCGCCACCCGCGAAGCCAGCGAAGATGAATTGTTCGCGCGATCGCTGCCGCGCGCCCGGGCGCTGCTGGCCGACGGCGTGGCGACCATCGAGGTCAAGTCGGGCTATGGCCTGGACTTGGCCAACGAAGGCAAGATGCTGCGCGTCGCCCGGCGCATCGGCGTCGAGCTCGGGATCACCGTTCGCACGACCTACCTCGGCGCGCATGCCTTGCCGCCGGAGTATTCGGGTCGCAGCGACGACTACATCGCCGCCGCCATCGACTGGCTGCAGGCCTTGCATGGCGAAGGCCTGGTCGACGCCGTCGATGCCTTCTGCGAGGGCATCGGCTTCAGCCCCGCGCAAACGCGGCGCGTGTTCGAGGCGGCGTTGGCGCTCGGGCTGCCGGTGAAGCTGCACGCCGACCAGCTCAGCGATCTCGGCGGCGCCGCCCTGTGCGCGGAATTCTCCGGGCTGTCGGCCGACCACCTCGAATACACGGACGAAACGGCGGTCGCGGCGATGGCCGCCCACGGCACCGCCGCGGTGCTCCTGCCCGGCGCCTTCCACGTACTGCGGGAAACAAAACTTCCGCCGATCGACGCCTTCCGCCGCCACGCCGTGCCGATGGCGGTGGCGACCGACCTCAATCCCGGCACATCGCCGATGCAATCGCTTCGGCTGGCGATGGCGATGGCCTGCACGCATTTCCGGTTGACCCCGGAAGAAGCATTGCGCGGCGCGACTTGCAACGCGGCCCGCGCGCTGGGCCTAAAAGATCGAGGCCGGATCGAAGTCGGCCTGCGCGCCGATATCGCCGAGTGGGACATGGGCCACCCGTCGGAATTGTCGTACTGGCTCGGCGGCGATCCGCTGCGGCAGCTTCTGATCGCTGGCGCCTGAAACAACGAAGCCCCGCATTGACGGGGCTTCGTGGGTAGCAGTCGCGGGAGCTTACTTCGCGGCGGCTTTCTTGGCCGGGGCCTTCTTCACCGGGGCCGGAGCAGCCTTCTTCACGGCGGGGGCGGCGGCCTTGGTGGCGGTCTTGGTGACGGCCTGCTTGGTGGAACTCGGACGCGACTTGCCGTAACTGGAAATGTTGCGCTTGCCCTTGGCCGTCTTGCGATCGCCCTTGCCCATGGTGTCAGTCCTCAAGATTGGTAACGAGGCGCGTAGCCTAACATCGGCCGGCGTCGCGACCAAGGCTCAATGCCGATGCGCGCAGTTCGCGTCGTGGCGGTGGGCGTGGCTCTGGCGCAGGTTCAGCAGGTGCGCGATCGCGATCAACGTGCCGCCGCCCGCCATCGCCACGGCATGGGCCACGACATTGTCGTGCACGGCCGCCACGGTCACGCCGGTCCAGACCGACGCCAAACCGCAAGCCAGGATCACCAGGGGAAGCGTGCCGCGATGCAGCCGATAGCCCGACCAGAGGCTGCTGGTGCCGATCACGGTGGCGAATACGGCGAAGGCCTGTTCGAAGGCCGAGGTCGCGAAGAACCCGAGGCTTAGACTCGGCAGCGCGATCAGGACGAAAGGCAAGGCGGCGCAATGCAGGGCGCAAAGCATCGCGCCGGTGCCGCCGACTGGATCAGCCCAGCGCTGGAATTCGGAAGTTTCGTCGGGGAGCGCCGCCATGGATGTAATACTATAACATTCATTCGTGGGCAGCAAGGTCGGGGCTCAGCGGCCGCGGCACTCCGCGCACAGGCCGTGGACTTCGAGGATCTGCGCGCGGGCGGCGAAGCCGAGGGCCTTGGCCTGCGATTCGAGCAAGGTCGTAATGCGATCGTCCTCAAGCTCGATGGCGTTCTGGCAGTTGTCGCAGATCAGGAACGGCACCGAATGCTGCACCTGCGGGTGGTGGCAGCTGACGAAGGCGTTCACCGAGGCGAGCCGGTGGATGAAGCCTTGCTCGAGCAGGAAATCCAGGGCCCGGTACACGGTCGGCGGCGCGCTGCTGCCGTTCTCGCTCTTCATGAGGTCGAGCAGGTCGTAGGCCTTGATCGGCTTGCCGGCGGCGGCCACCAGGCCCAGCACCTGCGCACGCAGCGGCGTCAGGCGCAGCCCGCGCTCGGCGCAGGCTTCCTCGACGGCGTGCACGTAGGCCTTGGCGTTGTGGACGTGGTGGCCGGGATCGGTGCAGTCGTGTTTTTGCGCGGTCTTGGCCATGGCCTAAGCGTGGGACTTGCTCGGGCCGGATTCAAGCGCCGGCATGGGGGATCCGCGCCAATGCGGCATCGATCCGCGCCAAGGCCTGCTTGCGCCCGGCCAGGAACACCGTGTGGTCGATCGATGGCGAAACCTGGGTGCCGGTGATGGCCACGCGCAGCGGCTGGGCGATCTTGCCCAGGCCCACGCCCAGCGCTTCGCCGGTCGCCTGCAGGGCGCCGTGCACCGTTTCCACCGACCAGACCGGCAGGGTCGCCAGGCGCGCCCGGATCGCCGCGAGCGGGACATGCGCCGCGGCATTCAGGTGCTTGGCGACGGCAGCATCGTCGTAGACCTCGATCGGGTGGTACCAGACCGCGGCGCGCTCGGCCAAGTCCTTCAAGGTCTGCACGCGATCGCGCAGCGCGATCACCAGGTCGACCGGGCTCGGCCCGTGCGTCATGTCGTAGCCGGCCTTGTCGAGGTGCCATTGGAGGTGCTTCGCCACGTCCCAGGGATCGTCGGTCTTCAGGTAGTGCTGGTTGAGCCAGCCGAGCTTGGCCGGATCCAGGCGCGAGGCCTTGGAGTTCACGTCCTCGATCTTGAACAGCTCGACCAGCTCGGCCTTGCTGAAGATCTCCTGGTCGCCGTGCGACCACCCGAGCCTGGCCAGATAATTCACGAGCGCATGCGGCAGGTAGCCGTCCTCGCGGTATTGCATGACGTTGGCGGCGCCGTGGCGCTTCGAGAGCTTCGCGCCCTCGGGGTCGAGGATCATCGGCATGTGCGAAAAATGCGGCACGGGCGCGTCCAGCGCCAGGTAGATGTTGATCTGGCGCGGCGTGTTGTTGACGTGGTCGTCGCCGCGGATCACGTCGGTGATGCCCATGTCGAGGTCGTCGATCACGACGGCGAAGTTGTAGGTCGGGTAACCGTCGGAGCGAAGGATGACCAGGTCGTCGAGCTCTTCGTTGCTCCACTCGATCCGGCCCTTGATCTTGTCGTGGAAAACGACGCTGCCGGAAAGTGGATTCTTGAGGCGGATGACGCGATTGGGATCGTCCTTGAACGGCAGGCCGAGCTCGCGCGCCGCGCCGTTGTAGCGCGGCTTTTCGTGCTTAGCCAGCGCCGCCTCGCGCATGGCCTCGAGCTCCTCGCGGGTTTCGTAGGCGTAATAGGCCTGGCCGGCGGCGACCAGCTGGCCAGAGACTTCGCGGTAGCGATCGAGCCGGCGCGTCTGGTAGATCGGACCCTCGTCGTATTCCAGGCCGAGCCAGTCCATCGCCAGCAGGATGGCGTCGATCGCTTCCTGGGTACTGCGCTCGCGGTCGGTGTCCTCGACGCGCAGGATGAACTGGCCGCCGCGACGGCGCGCTTCCAGGTAGCAATACAGCGCGGTCCGGGCGCCGCCGATGTGCAGGAAACCGGTCGGGCTGGGGGCGAATCGGGTACGGCACGTCATGCGCCGATTTTACGTCACTTCACCGTGATCGTGATCTGCTCCGAAACCACAGGCGGGTTGTGCGGGATGTGGTTGGCGTCGCCGAACACCAGTTGCAGCGTGTGCTTGCCCGGGGTGAGGGTCAGCACCGTCTCGGTCTGGCCCTTGCCGAAGTGCAGGTGGGTCGCGTCCTTGGGCAGCGGCTGGTCCATCGCAGGTAGCGGCGCGTCGACGATCAAGTGGTGGTGGCCGGTGTTTTCGGCCACCGTTCCTGCCGGCGCCACACCCATGCCCGTCAGCCCAAAGCGCACGGTGACCGGACCCTTGACCGTCTCGCCGTTCTTCGGGCTGATGAAATACACCTTGGCATCGGCTGGCGCGGCGGTGCGCGGCATGGCGGACGGCGTCTGGGCCAGCGCGGCCGCGCCCAGGGCAATCGCCAACAGACCGACGAAAAAGTATCGAGTACGCATGTCGAACTCCTCGAGCGGGGGGGAACGACAGAATACGCCTCCTCCCCTGCTCCGCGGCTGCTAAAATGCCGGCATGCGCATTCCCCAGCTCCGCTTCGCCCTGCTCTGCCTGGTAGTCGCCGCCCTGGGCCTGATCGCCCTGCCCTTGCTGGCCCAGACCACGACCCAGGCAACCCAGGCGACCGAGACCGCCGCCGCCGCGGTCGTGCATCCGCGCGTCGAACTCGTCACCAGCGCCGGGCGCATCGTCATCGAGCTGTATCCCGACAAGGCGCCGAACACCGTCGCGAATTTCCTGGCCTACGTGAAGGACGGGCACTACAACGGCACCGTTTTCCACCGGGTGATCGCCGACCTGCTCATCCAGGGCGGCGCCTTCACGCCCGACCTGCAACAGAAACCCGAGCGCGCTGCGATCGCCAACGAAGCCCACAACGGCTTGTCCAACCAACGCGGCACGATCGCGGCGGCGCGCAAGCCGATCGAAAAGAATTCAGCCGGCGCGCAATTCTTCATCAATACGGTGGACAACCGGCAATTCGACTACAAGGCCGACGACACGGCGCTCAATGCCGGCTATTGCGTGTTCGGCCGCGTGGTGGAAGGGCTGGACGTGGTCGACAAGATCCGTGCGGTGCCGACCGCGGCGCGGGCGCCGTTCGCGTCCGACGTGCCGACCACGCCGGTGGTGATCGAAAAGGTGACGCTGTTACAGTAATCGGGGTGAGCATGCCGCAGCGGCGTGCTCACACGGATGCATCCTGATGGCGGATGCGAGCGACGAAAGTAACAGCGAGAAAGCACGCAGCAGATTTTGGATTGCTATACTCTAATGGTATATACCAATCGGAGGGATGCCCGTGCAGACTGCAAAAATCTTCTGGTC
>JANYBA010000275.1 GCA_025360985.1 Gammaproteobacteria bacterium
TGTGATCCTGCGCTAGCGCGGGCAGGAGGATCTTCAGGGCGACTTCGCGCCGCAGCGATTGCTGCAAGGCCAGATACACCGTCGCCATGCCACCGTGTCCGAGCAGCCGCAGGATGGTATAGCCGGGAACCTCGATCATCGGGCTTTCCCCATGATGCGACGTCACCAGCTTATACTCCAGCCCATGCGGGTACAATCCGCGCCGCCCGGCACCCGGGCGAATTCGGGAGGCAAGGATGTCGATACGAAATCGTCGCACTTGGCGAGTATTCATTCTGGCGACTTGGATGCTTTTGTTGCTCGCGGCGTGCAAGCCGGCAGATGAAGTGCGCGCGCCGAATGCATCCTTGGTCTTGCGGGTGGCGATGGTCGGCGATTGCCCGACCTGCGAAAGAATGGCCTACAGTCCGAACGGCGGAATGGTGGTTTCGCTCAAGTTGCGGGGCGTAATCGCGAAATTCGACGACATCGAATCCGTCACGAAGTCGGTCGACGGGGACAAGACTCGCATTTCGCTTTCCTTCAAGTCATCTTCGCGGCCGCAAGTACTCGACGCCAGCAGCAGCGTCGTCGGCCAGATGTGCGCGTGGGTCGTCGACGGGAAAGTAGTTAAGACCGCCGCAATTTCTTCGCCGTTCAGCGACGAGATGGTCGTCTCGGGTCTGGGCAGCGATGAGGCCAATCGATTGTTCGACGCCGTTTCTCGGCACTAGCGCAACTTCATTTGGAATCAAACAAAAACCCGCCTCTCGGCGGGTTTTTGTTTTCCTGACTTGGTACCGGTGATAGGACTCGAACCTACACGACATCGCTGCCAGTGGATTTTGAGTCCACCGCGTCTACCATTCCGCCACACCGGCACTGCCCGGCCATTATAGCCCAAGCTCAGACATGGTCGCTCAGTCCTGGTCGCAGCGCACCGCGTCCAGGCACAGCTGGCGCTGGCCGCGCCGGTACCAGCCGTCATTTTCGGGTTCGAAGGTCGAGCACTGGCCCATGGCCTTCTGGTAGACGTGCAGCGAGATGGCGATCTCGCGATCGTTCGGGTTGCGGATGGTGTGGTATTCGTGCGGCGGCAGCAGGCTGCCGGCGGTGCCGGTGCCCGCCATCAGGGTCTCGTGCATGCTGAACCGGCAGCGGTCGCCAGCGTCTTCTTCGAGTTCGTAGCGGGTGATCTCCAGCCGGCCCTGCCAGACGCCCTCGACGCACCACAGGCCGCAGTGGTCGTGGATCGGCGTGCCCTGGCCCGGCGCCCAGGTCATGGCCACGACGGTAGTTCCGCGCTCCGGGCAGGCATAGAGCTCGCGCCGGGCGTAATGGCCCTCAACCGGCTCGAACACGCACTCCGGCAGGAATACCGCCTTGTCGCGGATCAGGCGGCACATGCCGTCGCGCAGCGTGTGCGTCAGCGCCTCTCCGGTCGGCTGGGCGTAGGCCTCGTCGATGACGGCGAGCAGGGCGTCGCGACCAGTGAACGAGGGCTGGTTCATGGCGGCAGTCTACAACCGCCCGAGGAAGCCGGCGATGGCCGGGCCGAAACGATCGAAATCGACCAGGAAGGCGTCGTGCCCCTGCGGCGATTCCAGCGGCGTGAATTCGACCTCGGCGCCGCCCGCGCGCAAGCCGTCGGCGACCTGCTTCTGCTGCTGCAGCGGGAACAGGATGTCGGTATGCACGCCGATCACCAGCGCCTTCTCCAGCTTGATCGCGGCCAGCGCGGCCATGACGTCGCCATTGCCGTACTCGGCCAGCTCGAACCAGTCCATCGAGCGCGACAAGTAGAGATAGCAGTTCGGGTCGAACTGGCGCAAGAATCGGCGGGCGTGGCCTTCGAGATAGCGTTCGACCTCGAACTCCAGCCCGAACGGATCGTCGCCTTCGCGGAATTCGCTGTCGAGCCGGACCCGGCCGAAGCGGCCATCCCATTCCATCGCCGAGCGGTAGGTCACCACGCCGAGCTTGCGCGCCATGCGCATGCCGTTTTCAGGGTAGGAAAGGTCGTCGTAGTGGCCCTCGTTCCAGTTCGGATCGAGCCGGATCGCTTCGCGCTGCAGCGAGCGGATGGCGATCGAGAACGGCAACGCGTGGGCGCTGCCGGATATGTTCATGTGGGCGCGGGCGCTGCCCGGATGCAGCGCCAGGTAGGCCAGCGCGGCCATGCCGCCCATGGAATTGCCGACCACGCAGGCGAGTTTGTCGATGCCAAGCGCGCGCACCACTTCGAAGGCGGCATTGGCGCCGTCTTCGATCGAGAGTTCGGGGAAATCCAGTCGGTAGGGCTGGCCCGTGTCCGGGTTGATCGAAGCGGGCCCGGTCGAGCCCTTGCAACTGCCCAGCGAGTTCACGCAAATGACGAACCAGCGATTGCTGTCGATCGGCTTGCCGGGTCCGACCATTTCCTCCCACCAGCCTGGCTCCGGGTGGGCTTCGCTGGCGGCGGCATGGGCATTGGGCGACAGGCCCGTCACGATCAGCACCGCGTTGTCGCGCGCCGGGTTCAGCTGGCCCCAGGTCTCATAGGCCATGCGCGCGCCGAGCAGGGCGTCGCCGCGTTTCATCGCGAACGGCGAGGGCAGGCCGACAAAACGACTGGACGCGGGAATGAACTCGGTCATGGCACGGGACGGTTCAGTACCAGGATGATCGCCTTGCCGTCGCCGACCGAAACCTGGTGGGGGTCGGCTTCGATGTCGCCGCTATTGGCCTGGACATTGCCCGACTTGGACAGCCTCGCCATCACCATGACCGATCGTTGCGAGGACAAGCGGGCGGCCGGCATCGGGCTGTCGGCATCGCTGAGCTGCACGTGCAGGGGCAGCCTGAAAATTTCGATCCGTTTGGCAGCGAGCGGCGGGCCGCTGCCATCGACGGCGCGCGCGAACACGAACAGCACATCGCCGGGCTTGGCCGCCGTGGCCAAGGTCGGGTCGATGCGCACGTCGATGTCCAGAGCGGTCGTGGCCGCGCTTCCGGTCGCCTGCTTGGGCGCTGGCGGCAGCGGCGGCATGCCGGCCGCGCGCCGTGCCACGTCGATCTGCTTGCTGAGTTCCTGGGCGGTTGCGCCATCGAGCAAGGGCAACAACTTTTCCCAGATCGCGACCGCGTCGGCCGGCTTGTTTTCCTGCATCTTGCAGGTGCCGAGGAAAAACAGCGCGCGCTGGTTGGTCGGGTTCTTGGCGATGGCCGTCTCCAGCATCGTCACGGCCTCCGGTGGAAAACGATGGTCGCCGGCTGCGCGCAACATGGCTTCGGCGTATTCGACCTGCAGATCGGTTTCCTCCGGCTTCAGCTTGACCGCCTTGGCGTACGTTTCCCGGGCCAAGTCGAATCGTTCCAGTGCCATGTAGGAGCGAGCCAGCAGGACCATGCCATCGTAGTTTCCGGGTTCCGCGTCCTGTTTCTTCTGCAGCTGGGCAACGAGATCCTCGAGTGAGGTTGGTGCCGGTGCCGGTGCCGACGCGGCTGGCGCGACCGCCTTGGTTGCAGCGGGATTGCCCTTGAGCTGATAGACGCCCGCCGCCGCCAGCGGCAGCCCGATCGCCAGCGCCAACGCCAACGCGCGCGAACGTTGCCATAGTGCCGAGACCGCGAGGGCGACGGCGAGAATGGCGAGCAACGCGGCGAAGAAAATAAATGGGGCCATTACCACTCCTGACTATCGATGGGGGGCGGCGCGCGTGGCGCCTCGCGACTGCGGTTGCGGACGATGACCGCGATGGTCATGCTGCCGACGATGACAAGCAAGCCCGGGCCGAACCAGAGCAGCCAGGTCATCGGCTTGACCTCCGGATCGTAGAGGACGAATTCGGTGTAACGCGCGACCAGGAACTGCTTGATCTGCGCGTCCGACTTTCCTTCGCGCATCAGCCGCAGGATTTCCAGGCGCAGGTCGTGGGCGATAGGTGCGTTCGAGTCGGCCAGCGACTGGTTCTGGCACATCACGCAGCGCAGCTGCTCGGTCAGGGCGCGGAAGCGCGCTTCCTCAGCGCTGTCGCGGTATTCGATGGTCTGCGCCAGGGCGGCGATCGACATCAACGCCAG
>JANYBA010000320.1 GCA_025360985.1 Gammaproteobacteria bacterium
GCAGCGCTTGATTTCGTCGGTGACGTGCGGGATCACCTGCACGGTGCCGCCGAGGTAGTCGCCGCGACGTTCCTTGCGGATCACTTCCTCGTAGATCCGGCCGGTGGTGACCGAATTCTTGCGGGTCAGGCGGGTGTGGACGAAGCGTTCGTAATGGCCAAGGTCGAGATCGGTCTCGGCGCCGTCGTCGGTGACATAGACCTCGCCATGCTGGAACGGCGACATGGTGCCCGGATCCACGTTCAGGTAGGGATCGAGCTTCATCATGGTGATCTTGAGGCCGCGGGCCTCGAGGATGGCCGCGAGGGACGCGGCGGCGATGCCCTTGCCCAACGAGGACACCACGCCACCAGTTACGAAGATCAGACGCGTCATGGCCGAACCCGGCGCTGGAAAGCCGTATTCTACCCGCTCCCGGTCAGCTGCGCGAGTTCCGGCGCGGCCTGTACACTTCCCGGCTCCGCCGCCATCGATTCCGCCATGAGCAGTCGTTACATCGCCGCCGACATCGAAGTCCTGTCCGGGCTGGACCCGGTCAAGCGTCGCCCCGGCATGTACACCGACACCACCCGGCCCAACCACCTCGCCCAGGAGGTCATCGACAACTCCGTCGACGAGGCCCTGGCCGGCCACGCCAAGACCGTCGAAGTCAGCCTGTTCAGCGATGGCAGCTGCGAGGTATCAGACGACGGCCGCGGCATGCCGATCGACATCCACCCGGACGAAAAGATTCCCGGCATCGAACTGATCATGACCCGGCTGCACGCGGGCGGAAAGTTCAATAACAAGAACTACACCTTTTCCGGCGGCCTGCATGGCGTCGGCGTCAGCGTGGTCAATGCGCTGTCGAAAAAAGTCGAAGTCTTCATCAAGCGCGACGGCAACGAATACCGGATGGAGTTCCGCGATGGTTTCCGTTCCTCGCCGCTGGAAACGCTCGGCGGCGTCGGCAGGCGCAACACCGGCACGCGCCTGCGCTTCTGGGCCGATCCGAAGTATTTCGACAGCGCGAAATTCGCGCTCAAGGCGCTGCGCCATCTCCTCCGTGCGAAGGCGGTCCTGTGTCCTGGCCTGACCGTCAAGTTGTTCGACGAAGCCAGCGGCGAACGCAACGAATGGTGTTACGAACTCGGCATCCGCGATTACCTGTGGGGCGAGCTGTCCGGCCGCGAATTGCTGCCGGTGGAACTGTTCGCCGGCAACCTGACCAAGGAAAACGAGGTCGTTGACTGGGTCGCGGTCTGGCAGCCGGAAGGCGAACTCGTCCAGGAAAGCTACGTCAACCTGATCCCGACCGTGCAGGGCGGCACCCACGTCAACGGGCTGCGCTCAGGGCTGACCGACGCCCTGCGCGAATTCTGCGACTTCCGCAATCTTTTGCCGCGCGGCGTCAAGCTGGCACCGGAAGACGTCTGGGACCGCGTCAGCTTCGTGCTCTCGCTGAAGATGACCGATCCGCAATTCAGCGGCCAGACCAAGGAACGCCTGAGCTCGCGGCAGGCGGCGGCGTTCATCGAAGGCGCTAGCCACGATGCCTTTTCGCTCTGGTTGAACCAGCACGTCGAAGTCGGCGGCCAGATCGCCCAGCTGGCGATCGATCGCGCCACCGCGCGGCTGAAGACCGAGAAGCAGATCGTCCGCAAGAAGATCACCCAGGGCCCGGCCCTGCCCGGCAAGCTGGCCGACTGCATTTCCCAGGACTTGGGCCGCACCGAACTATTCCTGGTCGAGGGCGACTCCGCCGGCGGCAGCGCCAAACAGGCCCGCGACAAGGAATTCCAGGCGATCCTGCCCCTGCGCGGCAAGATCCTGAATACTTGGGAAGTGGAAAGCTCGGGCGTGCTCGCCTCAACCGAAGTGCATGACCTCGCGGTCGCCATTGGCTGCGACCCCGGCACCCACGACATCGAAGGGCTGCGCTACGGCAAGGTGATCATCCTCGCCGACGCAGACTCCGATGGATTGCACATCGCGACCTTGTTGGCGGCGCTGTTCCTGCGCCATTTCCCGGCGCTGGTGAACGCCGGCCACATCTTCGTGGCGATGCCGCCGCTGTTCCGGGTCGATGTCGGCAAGCAGGTGTTCTACGCGCTCGACGACGAAGAAAAACGCATCCTGCTCGAACGCATCGAGAAGGAAAAAGTCCGCGGCCAGGTTTCGGTGACCCGCTTCAAGGGCCTTGGCGAGATGAACCCGGTGCAGCTGCGCGAATCGACCATCCACCCGGACACGCGCCGGCTGGTGCAATTGACCGCCGACGATCCCGCCGACACGCGCGCCTTGATGGACATGCTACTGTCGAAAAAGCGCGCCGGCGATCGCAAGACCTGGCTCGAAACCAAGGGCGACCTGGCTTCGCTCGAGGTCTGACGTCTTACCCAGCCAACCAGGCCTCGAAGAATCGTTCGACCACCGCCGCAACCTTGGCTGCGCGTTCCGGCTGGAAGACCGCCGCATCTTCGTCCATGTAGTTGCACTGCGCCAGTTCCAGTT
>JANYBA010000329.1 GCA_025360985.1 Gammaproteobacteria bacterium
CCTGCCCGCTCGGGCTGGCGCCGACCTCGAGCACGACCGCGGCGCTCGTCCTCGGTGACGCGCTGGCCGTGGCCTTGCTGGAAGCGAACGGCTTCACCGCCGAGGATTTCGCCCGCTCCCACCCGGCCGGCAGTTTGGGCCGGCGCCTGCTGCTGCGGATCAGCGACGTGATGCACGCCGGCGATGGCATCCCGCAAGTCGCGGAAACGGCCACGGTCAGCCAGGCACTGGTGGAAATGAGCCGCAAGCGCCTGGGCATGACCGCCGTCGTGGATGGCGAAGGCCGGCTGCTCGGCGTGTTCACCGACGGCGACCTGCGCCGCGCCCTTGACGATGCCCAGGTCGACCTGCGCACCTTGCCGGTCGCCGCGCTAATGGGCCGCGCGCCCAAGACCATCGGCCCAGGGCAGCTCGCCGCCGAGGCCGCGCACCTGATGGAAGAGCACAAGATCAACGCGCTGGTAGTGGTGGACGAGGCGCGCCGGGTGGTCGGCGCCTTGAACATCCACGACCTGCTGCAGGCACGGGTGGTCTGATGGCCCTGTTGCCGGCGGTGGAATTGCAGGCGCGCGCGGCCACCATCCGGCTGGCGGTGTTCGACGTCGACGGCAGCCTGACCGACGGCCGGCTCTGGTTCGATGGCGCCGGCGGCGAGAGCAAGGCTTTCCATGTCCAGGACGGCCTCGGCCTGCGCCTGCTCGAAGACCATGGCATCGCGGTGGCGATGATCACCGCGCGCGAAAGCGCCGCCCTGCGGGCCCGCGCCAGAGACCTGCGCATCGAACGCGTCTACACCGGCGTCGCCGACAAGCGTGAGTGCCTGATGGACGTCTGTCGCCAACTGAGCCTGCCGCTCTCGGCCGTGGCCTGGTTCGGCGACGACCTGCCCGACCTGGCCGCGTTTCCGCTGGTCGGCCTCGCCGCTGCCCCGATCGACGGCCACCCCTGGGTGCGTGAGCGCGCCCATTGGCTGTCCACGCGCCCGGCCGGTTTCGGCGCCGCGCGGGAACTGTGTGACTTGCTCTTGGCGGCGCAAGGCTTCAAGGACGTCGCACTGGGACGGTACCTGAACCCATGAAGCGCCGATTCATCGCCCTGGGACTGCTTACGCTGGCCGCCAGCGCCGGCCTCGCGCTCTGGCAACTGCAACCGCCGCCGCGCCCGAAACCGCCCGAGCCGATTCGCTCGGACTACGTGCTCGGCAATTTCGAGATGACCCTGCTCGACGACAAGGGGCAGGAATCGTTCTCGGTGCGCGCCCCGCACCTCGAGCGCGACCTGCGTGGCAAGAGCCTGACGCTGCGGATGCCGGAGTTTTCCTTTCCCGACGATTCCGGCGGCCGCTGGCTGGCGACCTCGAACCGCGCATGGGTCGCCGAGAAGGGCGTGGAAGTCCGCCTCATCGACCAAGTCGAACTGATCGGACCGCCGACGCCGGCCGGCGACCGGACCCGATTCCAGACCGCGGGACTGCAGGTATTCCCCAAGGCCAAGCAGGCGACCAGCACGGACCTCGTGACCATCTCCCAAGGCGACTCTATACTCCACGGCACCGGGCTGCTTGCCGACATGCAGACCCACCACATCCAATTGCTTGCCGATGTCAAAGGACGCTATGCGCCTCCCCGCCACTAACCTGCCCGCCGCTAGCCTGCTCGTCCTCGCCGCCTTCGTGGCCATGAACGCCGGCGCCAAGACCACCGACCGCAACGAGCCGATGGACGTGGCCGCCGACCACACCGACGCCATGCTCGGCGACGACAGCGATTCGATCCTCAGCGGCAACGTGGCCATTACCCAGGGCAGCCTGCAGGTGCACGCCGACAAGGCGGTGATCCACCGCAAGGGCGGCGACATCACCCAGGTCGAACTCACCGGCACGC
This sequence comes from Gammaproteobacteria bacterium, assembly GCA_025360985.1. Lineage (GTDB taxonomy): Bacteria > Pseudomonadota > Gammaproteobacteria > Xanthomonadales > Xanthomonadaceae > Arenimonas. Next base: position 1,884 of record JANYBA010000329.1, read on the forward strand.
CGGCCACGCTCAACCAGGTCGCCGACAACGGCGAGGCGATGAATGCCCGCGCCAGCCTGATCGTCTACACGCTGAGTTCGGACCTGGTCGTACTCACCGGCGGCGTCGTGGTCGAACAACCGCGCGGCAACCTGCGCGGCGAGACCATCAAGTACGACCTCAAGACCGGACGCCTCGATGGCGGCGGCGACGGCAATCGCGTGCAGATGCGCATCATGCCCAAGACGACGACGGCCCCCGGCACTCCCTGATGCTGTCCGCCAGTGGCTTGCGCAAGCGCTACCAGTCGCGCGAGGTGGTCCATGATTTCGCGCTGGACCTGAGTCCAGGCGAAGTCGTCGGCCTGCTCGGGCCGAACGGCGCCGGCAAGACCACCTGCTTCTACATGATCGTCGGCCTGGTGCCGGCCGACGCCGGCCGCATCACCCTCGACGGCCAGGACATCACCAACCTGCCGATGCACGAGCGGGCCCGGCGCGGCGTCGGTTACCTGCCGCAGGAAGCCTCGGTCTTCCGCAAGCTCAGCGTCGCCGACAACCTGATGGCGGTGCTGGAATTGCGCCAGGACCTGAGCGTGAAGGCGCGCGCCGACGAAATGCACTCCTTGCTCGAGGAGTTGCAGGTCACCCACGTGGCCGGGCAACTCGGCGCCAGCCTGTCCGGCGGCGAGCGCCGGCGCGTCGAAATCGCCCGCTCGCTGGCGGCCAACCCGCGCCTGATCCTGCTCGATGAACCGTTCGCGGGCGTCGACCCGATTTCGGTCGGCGAAATCCAGAAGATCGTCCGCCACCTGCGCCAGCGCGGCATCGGCGTGCTCATCACCGACCACAACGTGCGCGAGACCTTGGGCATCTGCGACCGGGCGTATATCCTCAATGAAGGAAGCGTCCTCGCCCAAGGCTCCCCCGATGCCGTACTCGCGAATCCGGATGTGCGCCGCGTCTACCTCGGCGACGCGTTCCGCCTGTAGGGCCGGCGCCAGCGGAAGGCCGGCAGCGCCCCGCCCATGAAACCGACCCTCCAGGTCAAGCTCGGCCAGCACCTGACGCTGACGCCGCAGCTGCGCCAGGCGATCCGGCTGTTGCAGTTGTCGGCGGTCGAGCTCGACCTGGAGATCAACCTGGCCGTGGACGGCAATCCCCTGCTGGAGCGCGAGGAGGACGCCCAGGACGAGCCATCCGACGCGCCCGAAGAGCCCGCCCCCGCCCCCGCCGACGACGGGCCCGACGGCGATCCGCGCGAAGAATTGCCCGAGCTGCGCTGGGACGACGCCGACGTCAGTGGTTCGCGCGGCAACGCCCGCGACGACGATGAAAGCGACGAAGGCGTCGCCTGCCCGCTCGACCTGTGCGAGCACCTGTCCTGGCAGCTGCGCCTGAGCCATCTGGGACCGCGTGACCGCCGCATCGGCGAAGCCCTGATCGAGTCGATCGACGACGACGGCTACCTGGGTTGCCCATTCGAGGACATCCAGGCGGCCCTGCAGCCCGATATCCAGGCCACGCCGGCCGAAATCGAGACCGTCCTGCACCTGATCCAGCATTTCGACCCGGTCGGTGTTGGCGCGCGTTCCCTGTCCGAGTGCCTGGCTATCCAGTTGGGCATGCTCGATGCGGCCACCCCCGGCCTGGCCCTGGCCCGGGACCTGGCGGCGCAGCACCTGGACGCGCTGGCCCGGGTCGGCCCGGAGCGCCTGGCCGCTCAGCTCAAGCAGGCGCCTACGGCCATGTTGGAAGCCGTTGGCCTGCTGCGCTCGCTCGACCCCAAGCCGGGCGCGCGGATCAGTTCGGACACCGCCGAATTCATCGTCCCGGACGCGGTCGCCTACCGGCGCGGCGGCGTCTGGAAGGTCGCCGCCGCCGGCAGCCCGCCGCAGCTGCGGATCAACCGCCAATACGAACGCCTGATCGGCACCGCCAGCCGCAACGACGACAACTACCTGCGGGCGCAACTGCAGGAAGCGCGCTGGCTGATCAAGAGCCTGGAAACCCGCGCCGACACCCTGCTGCGAGTGGCCCGGTCGATCGTCCGCCAGCAGAGCGGATTCCTCGAACACGGCCCGCACGCGATGCGGCCACTTACCCTGAGGGAGGTCGCCGAAGAGTTGGGCCTGCACGAATCGACGATCTCGCGCGCGACCACCCGGAAATACCTGCGCACGCCGCGCGGCACCTTCGAATTCAAGTACTTCTTCAGCTCCGGCATTGCCACCGACAGTGGCGGCGACGCCTCGGCGACGGCCATCCAGGCAATGCTCCGGCGCTTGATCGGAGCCGAGAACCCGCGCACACCGTTGTCGGACGCGAAACTGGCAGACTTGCTCAAAGGCGAGGGCATCCCCGTGGCCCGGCGAACTGTGGCAAAGTACCGAGAGGCGATGAACATCCCGTCTTCCAACGAACGGCAACGACTCTGACCGGAGGCCCCCAAGCGACCCCCGGACGTGGCTGCCAAGGCCGGCCCGGGCCAGAACCCAGACCCTGTTGATTCCCGCGCTGCACGGCGGCGCCCGCCGTTCTCTATAAGTCACGACCGAAGTGGCAACAATGACAGGAGGCAAGACATGCGAATCGACATCAGCGGCCACCAGATGGAACTCACCCCGGCATTGCGCGATTACGCGCAGGACAAGATGGGCCGGTTGGCCAAGCATTTCGAACAGCACCTCGACACGCGCATGATCCTCTCGGTCGACAAGCTCGACCACAAGGCCGAAGCCACCCTCCATACCCCCGGCAAGACCCTCTACGCCGACGCGATGGCGCCCGACATGTACGCCGCCATCGACCTGCTCGCCGACAAGCTCGACCGCCTGGTGATCAAGCAGAAGGAACGCAGCAAGGACCACCACCGCGGCGATTCCGCCGCCCGCAACGGCAGCTTCGGCTGACCCGCTTTCAAGCCAACCCAGTCCACTCGATGCGAAACCGGATCAGCGCCAAGGAACTGTTCGAACAACTGCAGGAACGGCTGTCGCTGCGCTGGCTCGCCGGCCAGGCCGGCGGCGGCCGCACCTTCGAGCGCACCGAACAGCTGACCCGGCGGCCGTCGCTGGCCGGCTACCTGAACGTGATCCACCCGAACAAAGTGCAGATCGTCGGCAATGCCGAGCTGGCCTGGCTCGACGGCATCGACGCCCGCCAGCGTTGGGAGGCCCTGGAAAAAATCATGGGCTCCTCGCCGCTGGCGCTGGTGATCACCCAGGACCAGCAATGCCCGACCGACCTGCGCAATGCCGCCGACGAATCCCGGACGCCGCTGTGGGTGTCGTCGAAACGCGGCCACGAATTGCTGAGCTTGATGCAATACGAGATGGCGCGCGCGCTGGCGCCGCGCGCCAGCCTGCACGGCGTGTTCATGGAAATCTATTCGATCGGCGTGATGCTCACCGGCGACTCCGGCGTCGGCAAGAGCGAGCTGGCGCTGGAACTGATTTCGCGCGGGCATCGTTTGGTCGCCGACGATGCCCCCGAATTCACCCAGATAGCCCCCGACGTGCTCGACGGCACCTGCCCGGAAATGCTGCAGGACATGCTCGAAGTCCGCGGCCTGGGCGTGATGAACATCCGGCAGATGTTCGGCGACACGGCGGTCAAGCGGAACAAGTACCTGCGCCTGATCGTGCACCTGGTCAAGGCCAGCGACCACGGCAGCGCGGCGATGGCGCGCCTGACCGGCGAAGCCTCGGCGCCGCACCGCGTGCTTGACCTCGACGTGCCGGTGTTCCAGTTGCCGGTCGCCGCCGGCCGCAACCTCGCGGTGTTGACCGAAGCGGCGGTGCGACTGCACATCCTGCGCGCGAACGGCACCGACCCGGCTGCTGCGTTCCTGGCCCGGCACGCGACCCTGCTCAGCCGCAGCCACGAGACCTGAGATGGGCATGGCCGCCGCGCGTCCGCGCCTGACC
>JANYBA010000369.1 GCA_025360985.1 Gammaproteobacteria bacterium
TCGCGACGACGACGACGTGAAATACGGAGGCTGGGCCGTGTGCGTGCTGTTCGCCATGACCATCGTCATCACCGTGTCGGCCAAGCAATTCCTGCACTTGCCGCCGGTGTTCGGCATGCTTGCGGGACTCGGACTGCTCAAGGTCCAGGGCTATTTCATCCGTCGCCACGAGCAGCGCCAGGGTCCGGCCTTGGCCGGCGAGCCCTACAACGTGTTCGCCATGATCGCCGGCGTCGAATGGGACACGCTGCTGTTTTTCTACGGCGTGCTCGCCTGCGTCGGCGGCCTGGCCACGCTCGGATTCATGCAACTGGCGTCAACGCACTTGTATGGCGGCCTGGGTTTCACCTGGGCCAACGTGGTCATGGGCTTGCTGTCGGCGATCGTCGACAACATCCCGATCATGTACGCGGTGCTGCAGATGAACCCGGCCATGGACCACGGCCAATGGCTTCTGATCACGCTCACCGCCGGCGTCGGCGGCAGCCTGTTGTCAGTCGGATCGGCGGCCGGCGTCGCCCTGATGGGGGTTTCCCGGGGTCAATACACCTTTTTCGGGCACCTGCGCTGGACCTGGGCGATCGCGCTCGGCTACGCGGCCAGTATCATTACGCACCTGACTTTGAACGCAGGGCATTTTTCGGGCGGTTGAATCTCCATGTCGGACTTTTTCGTCGTTTTCCTGCTGGTGGTGATGAACGGTTTCTTCGCGATGTCGGAGATCGCCGTGCTGACCTCGCGCAAGAGCCGGCTCCGGCAGATGGCCAGGAACAGCCGGCGGGCCCGCCGCGCACTGGACCTTGCCGAACACCCGGAATCGTTCCTGTCGGCGGTGCAGGTCTGGATCACCCTGCTCGCGCTGGTGACCGGTTACTTCGGCGGCGAGTCGCTGGGCGGCAAGCTGGCCGAACCGGTGGCGCATGCGGTGCCCTTGCTCGCGCATTACTCGGAGTGGATCGGATTCGCCCTCGGCTTCCTGATCACGTTCTTCTTCTATGGCGTGATCGGCGAGCTCCTGCCCAAGCGCCTGGGCACCCTGCGCCCGGAGAAAATCGCCGCGGGCGTGGCGATACCGATCCATTTCCTGGCCTCGGTGGCCAAACCCCTGGTGGTGATCATGTCCGGCGCAGCGCGCCTGCTGATGCGCCTGCTCGGCTTCGGCAACCTCGGCCAGGAGAAAGTGACGGATGAGGAAATCCGCCACCTGGTCGCCGAGAGCCACGAACAAGGTGTGATCGACGAAGACGAGCGCAACATGCTCAATCGCGTCCTGCGCTTGGGCGACCGCAGCACCGATTCCTTGATGACGCCGCGCACCCGGATCGTCTGGCTCGACGCCAACGCCAGCCTGGACGAGAACCTGGAAACGATGCGGGAAACACCGTTCTCGCGCTACCCGGTGTATCGCGACAGCGACACCGATGTGATCGGCGTGCTCGAGGTGAAACTGCTGGTCGGCCGGGTCAACCTGACCAACGAGGAAATATTCAGGGAATTGCGGCCGGCGCTGTTCGTATCCGACTCCACCAACGCCCTCAAGCTGCTGGAGATTTTCCGCGAAGAACAGCAATCGATCGCCCTGGTCGTGGACGAATACGGCGACATCCAGGGCATGGTCGCGCTCAGCGACCTGCTCGGCGCGGTGCTGGGCCGCGCCCAGGCCGCCGAGAGCAGCGACGACGAGCCGCTGGTGATCGAACGCTCCGACGGAAGTTGGCTGGTGGATGGCCGCCTGTCCACCGAGGAATTGCGCGAATTGCTCGACCTCAGCGCCCTGCCCGGCGAGGACGACAGCGATTTCACCACGGTCGCCGGCATGACCATCGCGCATTTCGGCCGCATCCCGCACAGCGGCGAGCACTTCGATTGGGAAGGCTGGCGCATCGAAGTCGTCGACCTCGACGGCGCCCGCATCGACAAATTGCTGATCGCTCGCGCCCTGGTCGCGGTGCCGGAGGCAGATTGACCGGCGAGGCGTTGTCCCAACCGACCAGCACGCGGGCACTGCTGGAACAGTTGGCCGAAGGCGATCCGGATGGCTCCATGAGCCTGGCCGAACTGCTCGACCGATTCAGCGAACGCGCCTTCGGCCTGTTCCTGCTCTTGGTGGTGTTGCCGTGCCTGATCCCCGTTCCGGCCGGCCAAGGCACCGTATGTGGCGCCTTCATAATCTTGATCGGTGGGCAATTGCTGCTGCGCGTGCCGCATCCGTGGCTGCCGGGGCCGCTGGCCCGACACATGGTCCGCAGGCGCACGCTGATCCAATTTCGCAATCGGATGGACCGCTGGCTGGAACGATTGGAACGACTTACCAAGCCTCGCGCGCTGCTCCTGCTGGACCATCCCGCGGCGCATGTATTCACCGGCTTGGTCCTGATCGCGCTCGGCGTGCTCATTGCCTTGCCGCTTCCGTTGACCAACGTCCCGTTCGGTCTGCTGCTGCTGGTCTACGCGATCGCCCTGATCGAGCGCGATGGCTTGTTGATGCTGGTTGCCTGGGCGCTCGGCCTGGTCGAAATCGCCGTGGTCGCCGGATTTTCCGGGCAGATCACCGCCTGGGCGCTCGCCCTGTTCCGCTAGCAACTCAAGTCTGGAACTGGCGTCCGGTCTCGGCGGCGTCCATTGGCCGGCCGAACAGGAAGCCCTGGCCCTGGTCGCAGCCGCGCTCGCGCAGCAACTGGCATTGGCCATCCGTTTCGATGCCCTCGGCGACGACGGTGATCGACAGCGAATGGGCCATGGCGATGATCGCCGAGGTCAGGGCGAGGTCATCCGGGTCGCGCAACAGGTCGGCGACGAAACTGCGGTCGATCTTGACGCCGTCCACCGGCACGCGGCGCAGGTGGCTCAAGCCGGAAAAACCGGTGCCGAAATCGTCCAGCCAGACTTTCACGCCGGTGGTGCGGACGCGCGACAACAGGGCGCTGGCCTGGTCTTCGTCGACCAGCACCGCGGTTTCGGTCAGTTCCAGGTGCAACTGCGAGGCGACCAGTCCGGAATTGCGCAGGGCGTTGCTCACCACGTCGGGCAATTCGCCGCTGCGCAACTGGCGCGGCGAGATATTGACCGACACGAACGGCTTGCCGGACGCGGTCGCCGCCCAGGTCGAGGCGTCCTTGCAGGCCTGTTCGAGCACGGAGCGGCCGATGTCGTCGATCAGTCCGGTCTGTTCGGCTATTTCGATGAACACCACCGGCGGCACCATGCCCAGGTGCGGATGCTGCCAGCGCAACAGCGCTTCGGCGCCGACGATTTCGCCATCGCCGAGCCGGTAGATCGGCTGGTAGACCAGGCTCAGTTCGCCGCGGCTCCAGGCGCCGCGCAAGTCCTGTTCGAGCTGCACGCGCCGCTCGACCGCGCGATCCAGGGCGCGACTGTAGAAGCGATAGCAGTTCTTGCCGGCGACCTTGGCCTGGTACATGGCGATGTCGGCGTTCTTGAGCAGCTGGCCGGCGTGGGTGGCGTCGTTCGGGAACAAGGTGATGCCGATCGACGCGCCGAGGAAGACCTGGCGCCCGGTCACCGCCAACGGCCGCTCGATTTCCTCGATCAGCGCCTCGGCCAGCCGCGCCGACGCCGCGCGGATATCCGCGGCCATGTACAGGACGATGAACTCGTCGCCGCCGAAGCGGGCGATGTCCGAGGCCTGGGCGCCAAAGCGCTCGAGCACCAGGCGCACGCGCACCGACAACTGGCTGAGCACTTCGTCGCCGGATTCGTGGCCGAAGGTGTCGTTGACGCGCTTGAAATCGTCGAGGTCGATGAACAGCAATGCCAGCTCGTCGTGGCTCGCGTGCAAGGTCAGCAGGCGGTCGTCGAGCGACTGCCGGAACGCCAGGCGATTGGCCAGGCCGGTCAGAGGATCGACGAAGGCGAGCCGGCGGATTTCGCGGTCGTGCCGGGCGATGCCGGCGCGCATACGCGCGAACGCCTGCATGAGGTCGCCGATCTCGTCGTCGCGTTGCGGCAGCTCCGGCAATGGCTGCGGACTGCCGGGCGTGTCTTCCATCATCAGCCGCGACAGGCGCTGGATGGGCCGGAATACCCGCCGCTCGAGCACGACGGCGTAGATCCCCGCCGACAGCAGCAACAAGCCGACGATCCCAAGCATCCAGTACTGGTGACGCTGCCGCACCGCGGCCATGTGCCGCCCGACCAGTTCGAGAACCTCGGCGTCATCGCGCATCGTCGCCGCCGATTTCGCGTCCTTGCCCTGGGTCATCGCCGAATGGGTCGAGGCCAGGGCGCTCTGGCTGCTGGCTCTTTCGTCCTGCCAGGAGGCGACGAACCCGGCCAGCAGCACGACCACCAACAAGGCCATCGTGCCGAGCAATTGGCCGCGCATTCCCCTGAAGGCGCTCATCGGCATCTTGGTGGTATCCCTCGCAGCAGTCGTTGGCTGTCCGACAGGATACCGCGCAGGATGCGCAATTCGCGCGGAGCCGGCTGCGCGCGCATGAACAGCCGGCGCAGCCGCTGCTCGACGATCTCCGGCGAGTGCCCCTTGTGGAAGTCGATCTCGGCCAGGTAGGCGGACAGGTGCGCGAAGAAGGCTTCCAACTCGCGGTGTTCGGCTGGATGCAGCTCCGGATCCTGCGGCGCGGACGCGTCCCCGGTGTCGGCCACGGCCAACCGGGCCAGGCGCAGTTCGTAGGCCAGGATCTGCACGGCGGCCGCCACGTTGAGCGAGCTGTAGTCGGGATGGGCCGGCAGCGTGACCGCGGCGTGGCAACGACGCAATTCCTCGTTCTCGAGCCCGGTCCGTTCGCGCCCGAATACCAATGCGACCTGTCCCTGCGCCGACGCTTCGCACAACTGTTGTGCGGCTGCGCGGGCGGAAAGGTCAGGCATGGGCACGGTGCGTTGCCGCGCGGTGGTGGCGATGACCAGGCGGCAGTCGGCGATCGCGTCGGCGAGGCTATCGTGGATTTCCGCCGCCGCCAGCACGTCCTGCGCGCCGGCGGCGAGCGCATCGGCTTCGGCGTGCGGAAAGCGCAAAGGCGCGACCAACACCAGCCGCGACAGGCCCATGGTCTTCATCGCCCGGGCCGCCGAGCCGATGTTGCCGGGGTGTTGCGTGCCCACCAGCACGATGCGCAGGTTCGAATCCATGGCCCATCTTAGCGCCGGAAGCGCCGAGACGAACTGGTATCATGGGCACATGCAAAAGCCCGTCGTCAACGTCATGGTCAAGGCCGCCCGCCAGGCGGGCACGGTGATCCTGCGCCACATGAGCAAGCTCGACAGCCTCAACGTGGTCGAGAAGAACCGCATGGACTTCGCCAGCGAGGTCGATGCCCTGGCCGAGAAGGAAATCGTCAAGGAACTGCGCCGCGCCTACCCGGATTTCGCCATCCTCGCCGAGGAATCCGGCGCCATGGGCAAGGGCCGGCAGACCTTCGTGGTCGATCCGCTCGACGGCACCTCGAATTTCCTGCGCGGGATGCCGCATTTCTGCATCTCGATCGCCCTGGTCGAAAACGGCGAGCCGACCGACGGCGTGGTGTTCGATCCGCTGCGCAACGAGCTGTTCACGGCCAGCAAGGGCGCCGGCGCCGTGCTCAACGACAAGAAGATCCGCGTCAGCGACCGCAAGGACCTGGCCGGCAGCCTGTTGATCACCGGCTTCCCGCCGCGCGAACGGGCGCGGATCGCCCCGCAGTTCGAGGCGCTGCGCAGCCTGATGGTCGAGGCCGAGGATTTCCGCCGCACCGGTTCGGCCGCGCTCGACCTGGCCTACATCGCCTGCGGTCGCGCCGATGGTTACTTCGAGGCCGGCATCAAGGCCTGGGACATCGCCGCCGGAGTCCTGCTGGTGCGCGAGGCCGGTGGCCGGGTCTGCGATTTCCGCGGTCGCGGCGAAAAACTGCTCGATGGCGGCCAAATCGTCGCCGGCAACGTCAAGTTCTGCGATGCGTTGCAGAAATCGCTGGTGCAATCCGGGTACGCGAACGCCTGCGAATAGATCGTAGGCGCAAGGGCGGTTTTGTCCGCGACCGACGCGGTACCGCCGGGCGCGAGGGCGCGGATAAACCGCCCTCGGCGCCGACCATCAAGCGACTACGGACGCCGTGCGAGTTCCGCGTCTTCCTTCGCTTTCGGCATCAGGTCCTGCTTGGTCACGCCCAGCCACAGCAGCACCGGGTTGGCGAAGAAGATCGAGGACAACGTGCCGACGATGATGCCGACGATCAGCGCGGTCGAAAAGCCGTGCAGGGTCGGGCCGCCGAAGAAGAACAGCGCCAGCACCGTCAGCAAGGTCGCCAACGAGGTCATGATGGTACGCGACAGCGTCGAGTTCACGGCGCGGTTGAGCACTTCCACCGGCTGCAGGTTGCGGGTGTTCTTGAACAACTCGCGGACCCGGTCGAACACCACGATGGTGTCGTTGACCGAATAACCGTCGACCGCCAGGATCGCCGCCAGCACGGTCAGGTCGAACTCCATGCCGGTGAGCGAGAAAAAGCCGACGGTCAGCAGCACGTCGTGCAATTCGGTGACCACGGTTGCGATCGCGAACTTCCATTCGAACCGGATCCAGATGTAGACGATGATCCCGAGCAACACCATCACCACCGCCACCACGCCGTTGTAGGCGAGGTCGGCGCCGACCTGCGGGCCGACGTAGACGCTGGGCTTGACCGTGACCTGGTGGCCGTCGGCCGACAACGCCTTGAGCAGCCCGGCCGATACTTGCGCATTGCGGCGGTCGAGGCCCGACTCGCTGGCGGCCCCGGTCGCGGCCTTCGACAACCTTTCCACTTCGTCCGGACCGAGCCGGATGGCGAAGTTGGTGGCGTCGAAACGCTGCACCACGACGTTCTTGATGCCGGCGGCGGCGAGGTCGGCGCTGACGACCTGCTGTTCGATCGGC
>JANYBA010000209.1 GCA_025360985.1 Gammaproteobacteria bacterium
CCTCGCGTAAAGCGCCCTGCCCTGCCCCGTTTTGATTGGGGTTACATCGTGAAGCAGATCGTCGGGGCATTCATCGTCTTGATCGTCGCTGCGCTCGTAGCGGCGGTTTTTTTCTACTAGCACGGTTTCTGATTTCCTACCGCTCGTAGGATTGTTGAGTTGTTTGCGCGCACCTCGCCCGCAAGTGCAGCGGTAGGCGCAGTTCGTCGTCGTCAAGTTCGGCGTACAGGTGCAGCTCGTCGTCCGGGATGGTGTCCACGCAACCCGGCGACAACCCTTCGCCCGCGACCAGGCGGTGCAGCCGTGCGCGCGTGTCGGTCGTTGTGGTCACAGATTCCGGTTTCGACAACTCGGCCAGCAAGTCGGCCTTGTGCTCGGTCAGCAAGCGGCGCAGGTCGTCGGTAAAGGTTCCCGGCTTCGCTTCAACGTGTAGGCGGTCACCACGCGCTTCGAGACGGATGCCGGAACGATGCAAGTCGATCAGCATGGCGGTCGCGGTCATAGGTCGATGGACTCCATGCCGTCGGCCTGATTCGCGCCATCGCATTCGCCATTCGCGCCAGTTGCGCCACCTTTTTTATCTGGCGCGAATGGCGCGAATGGCGCGACTGTAGCGGACGTGGCGCGACTGGCGAGCCGCCATGTTGCCGCTTGGCCGAATCCGTCGCGCTTCGATTCGACGCCAGCCCGACGCATTGCACGCTGCACGGAGCGCCAAGCGAAACCGGAGTCATCGGCGTGCCGCTTCACCTCCTTGACCGGCAAGGGGCCGGCGTCGAGCACTTCCCGCAGCCAGTCGGCGGCGTCGCGTTGTTCACCTGCATCGTTGTCGGCATCCGCTTCGGCATCGCCCAGCAATTCCTTCGCGCTGCCGTCGAGCGCCGCGCCGAAGCGCACCACGGACGTGGAAATGCCGTCGTGTTCTACCTGTTCCAGCGCATAAGCGAAGCCGCCGCCGTCCGGGCCATTGTTCGACTTCGCCCGCGCCAGCAGTCGCGCATCGGCGGTTGCATCGGCGTCCTTGCGCTTGGCCGTCACCAGCACCACGCGCGGCAGTGCGCCGAACGCAAGGCTGCCGGTGACGCGCTCGGTCGGGTCTTTCCCTGCGCTGCCCTTGCTGAAATGCGTGATGCCGAGCACGGCGGCGTCGAGCCGCGAAGCAAGGTCAACGATGGGTTGCAATGCGCGGCGGACGACGGTGTTCATGTGCGAGTCGCCCGCGACGGCGGAGACAACAGGATCAGCGATCAGCAATGCGACGTTGCCGATGCGCACGGCTGCCTGTTCCAGTAGGTCGATGTCGCTCGCGGGGTCGAAGGCACGCTTGTCCTTGCCGTCGCAGTAGTCGCCGACGATGAAGATGCGCGACGCATCCGCACCGGCGGCCCGCAAGCGCGGCAGGATCGTATCGGCGGGATCATCTTCACCCGACCAGATCAGCACGTTCCCGACCGGCGCGGATGTTCCCGACGGCCAGTGCCCGCCACTGGTGACCGCTGCGGCGAGCGCCAGGGCGATGGTCGTCTTTCCGGTGCCTGGAGCGCCGGCGAGAATGTGCAGCTTGCCGCGCGCGAGCCAATCCGGCCAAAGCCAGCGAACCGGAACGCTTGGGATATCCGATCCGCAACGCAACTCAATGCGCGCTCCCGCGATCATGGTGTCGTTCCCGATGGGTTTGTGCGGCGTCTTGATCGCAAGTGCCCGCACGTCGTCAGCGGTCGCATCCGAATGTGCAGCGAGCCAGTCCACGCAATCGCCATTCTCTGGCAGGTTGAGCTTGCCCACGTCGAGCACGTCCACGGTGCAGCCCAGCGCGCGCAGCGTCGATTCTGCGTCGTGGCCGCACTTCGCTCCCGGTGCATCGTTGTCCGGCCATACGCACACGCTGCGGCCTTGCAATGATGCCCAGTCGGTCGCATCGACGGATGACGCACTGCCGCTGGTGACGGCGGTCAAGCCGAGTCGAGCGAGCGCATCGGCACAGGCTTCGCCTTCGACAACGAAAACCGGATCGGTTTCGATCAGCGGATACGGTGGCCGAAAGAGCGGTTTTCCATTTGTAGGCGCAGCCGGTTCCCCGATCACGTACTGCGTCCCGTCGAAGTGCATAGGCCGCATCCACTTGTCACCAATCGGATGCTTGCAGCGAATGCGGTAGCACCACGGCATGCCATTGGCGTCGTTATAGCGATGTAGTGCTATCGGCTTGAATCCATCGCGGACAGCACCGGCCGACAATCGACGTGCCGCATCGCGTGGCGTTTCAGGAGCAAGCATCGCATTCATCGCGCACCCTCGATCAGTTCGCGCACCGCATCGGCAAAGGCCAGGTTGCGCAGCTGCATGTGAAAACCGATCATGTCGTGCGTTGCTTCGCAGCCGGCGACGTGACACTTGAATCCGCCAGTGGAGAGGTTCGCCGACGCACTCGGGTTCTTATCGTTGTGGAACGGACAGCGGCAGGCGGCCCAGCCTTTATCGTTCGGCTTGCCGAGCTTGACGACGTGGGCCGCGTAGTAGGTGCCGGCATCGGGCAGACGATCACGCCAGTTGCTCGGCAGGCGCGACGTGGTAGGTTTGCCGTACTCGATGCGATTGCGATGCACCCTTGAAGCCCGACGCCCGCCAGCGCCGGGTTTCGCTTTTCTGGCGTCCATATCAGGCCGCCTTGCGCGACCGAAGCCACGCGACGAATGCCTGTTCGTCAATCAACACCTTGCGCCCGATCTGTACGACGGCCGTCGTCAGTCCGTTCGTCTCGCGGTTGAACAACATCCAGCGCAAGGACGGTTCGGAAAACGCCGGATACTTCGCGGCCAACTGTTCAACGGTAAGGAATTGCGGATCGTTCACGGTTCTCACTCCAAGAGGCCGCGTGTTGTGGCGGCCCGACGCGCCGAGACTGCCGCATTTCCCGGTTCGGTTTCCCGACTATCGTCCAAAAAAAGGCCCCGCTAGGGGGCCGATCTGTTAATCAGTGC
>JANYBA010000214.1 GCA_025360985.1 Gammaproteobacteria bacterium
GCCGCTGGCCGTTTGCATCGCCGCGACGTTGTCGAGGGACCGGCCGCTGGCCAGGCGCAAGGAATGCAGCAGCACCCGGCTGAATCGCGCCGGATCGTCCTGTTCATCGACGGTCAACCACGCCACCAGGGCGCCCTGGGCGAGCCATCGGCGCCGCCATTGCAACAGCAAGGTGGTCTTGCCGAAACCGGAAGGAGCGATCACGGCGATCGCGGTGCGGTCGCGGACGATGTCCCAGATCTTCATGAACCGGTCACGCTCGAGTGCCGTGCGGGCCAGTCGGGGTGGGGTGGTCTTGAGGATGATTTCGGGATGTGACATCGGTCGCGGATCGGCGGCAAGCGGCCTGTCGAAGAGTCGGCGGCAATGCCGGCGGGTAGGTTACCCGATCGAGAACGATCGCAGTCGCGCAATATGTGATTGCCGTCCCGACTTGCTTCGCCGCCCATCCCCCCCGGCTTGGGGGGGCTGCAGCTAGGGCTTTTGTCTCACCGCCAAGCGCAGAATGCCGACGCAAAATTCGCAACGCCCGGGCGCGGACCCTCCACGAGCATCGACAAGGCAAGCCAATGAACGAAGCAACCTCGACCCCGCGCCGGATCCGGGCGTTCACTCCTCGCACGCTTCGGATCAGCGCCACTGCCCGCGCGGTCCGCTCGGCCCTGGCCGTGTCGGCGACGATGCTCGCGCTTTCCACCAGCAATGCCGCGTTCGCCGGCGACTGCAACATCACGGCGCCGCTGACCATTTCCTGCGATGGCGAATTCAACACGCCGGCGCCCGACAGTCCGCTGGTGTTCGCGAGCGACGACCTGACGGTGATCCTTGGCGCAGACTCCCCGACCAGCGTGAACGCGACCGGGGTCGACGGAATCCAGATGACCGGCATCGGCGGTTCCGAATCCTTGGTCAACTGCGCCGATGTCACTGCCTACGGCGGCGCGAGCGCCAATGCCGTGGACATCTGGGCCTACGGCGACATCAGCGTGGTGAACGCCGGCAACCTCGTCGCCGTCGGGAACGTCGACGACGTCACCGCCGTGACGCTCTACTCCGCGGACGGATCGATTTCACTCGACAACTCCGGCGCTATCCAGGCGAGCACCGATGGCAACAATGCCACCGGCATAATGGCGATCGCCGCTGGTTACAACATCTACCCGAACTACAGCGACGTCGCCATCAGCAACGGTGGCACTATCGATGCCAGTGTCGACAGCGCCTTCGGCTACACGAGTTCCCGCGCCATCGTGGCTTACGGCCAGGATGTCACGGTCGTCAACGACGGCACGATTTCCGCGGAATCCTACGTCGAAAACGGCAACACGCTCTCGATCGGCGTGGAAAACATCGCCGATGTCTTTTCGACGCTGGAAAATGGCGCCGACGGCGTGATCAGCGCGGTGGCCACCAGTGGCGAAGGCGTCTACTACGGCGTCGATGCAACCTCGCTCGGCGCCTTCGTCGTCGGCAGTTCCGCGTACGTCCACAATGCCGGCACGATTTCGGCCGAATCGACGGTGTATGGCGGCTATGCCGTGGCCTCGTCGTGGGGCGTCAACACCTACGGCGTCAACGGCTTCGCGACCCTGGTCAACGATGGCGACATCAGCGCCAGCACCTCGGTCGAATCGATCGGCGCTTCGTACGCGTTCGCTTACGGGGCCCTGACCCACGCGTTTTACGGCGCCTACGTGGCCACGACAAGCAATACCGGCAACATCAGCGCCGACGCCCACGTCTATCGCGGCGCCGCCATTGCCTACGGCGCGAGCACCAATGCCAAGTACGCGAGCACTTACAACGACGCCGGCGCGAGCATCAGCGCGACCGCGACGGTCGACTACAGCGGGCTTGCCACGGCGGTCGGCGTCTCCGACGTCGGCACCTACTACTCCTATGTCGCGAACGCCGGGACAATTAGCGCCTACGCTCATTCCAGCGGGCTGGCCGAGGACGGGCGCTTCACCTACGGCGCGGCGGGCGCCACCGGCGTGCTGGAGGATTCGCGCTACTTCGGCGGAACGGTGCTGCTCAACTACGGCGACATCTCGGCCACCGCGATCACCACGGACGCCCGCGACTTCTTCAACGGCGGCGCCGGCGCGGTCGGCGTGCACCAGTACGGCCAGTACTTCGACGTGCTGTACAACTATGGCCACATCAACGCCTCGGCCAGCTCCAATGTCGGCATCGTCGCCGCGTACGGGGTCATCGAGCAGGGCAAGTATGGCGCGCTCACGCTCCTGGCCAACGAAGACGGCGCCAGCATCATTGCCAGCGCCCATGTCGGCAGCGCCAGCGGCGACTACGCCGGCGGCCGCGCGCTCGCCAATGGCGTGAGGATGTTCGGCGGCAGCTCGGCCCTGGTGTACAACTCGGGTCTGATCAGCGTCAGCGCCGTCGTCGATCCGGGCGACCGCGACTACCTCGGCGGCCCATATACCACCGCGCTCGCGATTGCCTACGGCAGCTACCAGCGCGGCGTGCACGACGCCGGGCTGTACAACGACGGCATCATCCAGGTATCGGCGCAGGCCGATTTCGGCTACGCGTCGGCCTACGGCGGGTTCATCAACGCTGGCGGTTATGCCAATACCAGCAACGAAGGCGCCATCACCGCGATCGCAAACGCCGACCATGGCATCGCCTTCGCGGTCGGCAGCTACACCCGCGCCCACGGCATCGGCACTTACCACCGAGGCGCCTGCAATTACTATGGCCCGGGTGGCTATTGCTACGGCTACGACCTCGGCTACACCACCTACGAAGGCGGCGATGCCCTGCTCGACAACAGCGGCGCCATCCATGCCCACGGCAGCGCCGACGCCGGAATCGCCTACGCCTATGGCGCCATGGTGATCGGACGGGAGTCGGCCAGTGCCAGCAACAGCGGCGAGATCACCGCGGTCGCCGACGGCGCG
>JANYBA010000079.1 GCA_025360985.1 Gammaproteobacteria bacterium
CCCTTGAAGGGCACCCCGGGGCGGGAAGCATCCGTGTGTGTGAATTCGCCGATGGCGTTCGGCGTGGACGGGCCTCTAATCGAAACCGTGGAACCGGAGAAGTATAGCGGGCTGGCCTAAACCCTTGCAACTGTTGGATAATCCGGCCCATGAAGGTAACGATCAAGACCTCCGACGACATCGACAAGATGCGCGTGGCCGGGCGGCTGGCCGCCGAGGTCCTGCAGGTGGTCGCTCCGCACGTGAAATCCGGGGTATCTACCGCCTATCTTGATCGCATCTGCCACGATCACATCGTCAACGTGCAGGAAACCATCCCGGCCAACCTGGGCTACAAGGGCTTCCCGGCCACGGTCTGCACCTCGGTCAACAACGTCATTTGCCACGGCATCCCGAGCGAGGCCAAGGTCCTCAAGGACGGCGACATCGTCAATATCGATGTCACCGTGATCAAGGACGGCTTCCACGGCGATACCAGCCGCATGTACCTGGTCGGGGATACCTCGGTGAAAGCGCGCCGGCTGGTGGACGTCACCCGCGAGGCGATGTTCCGCGCCATCCGGATCGTCAAACCGGGCGCGACCCTGGGCGACATCGGCCATGCGATCCAGAGCTACGCCGAGGCCGAGCGCTTCTCGGTGGTGCGCGAGTACTGCGGCCACGGCATCGGCCGGGTCTACCACGAAGATCCGCAGGTGCTGCACTACGGCCAGGCCGGCACCGGCCTGCGCCTGGAAAAAGGCATGACCTTCACGATCGAGCCGATGATCAACGAAGGCGCGCGCCACACCCGGCTGATGCCCGACGGCTGGACCGTGGTCACCAAGGACCGCTCGCTGTCGGCGCAGTGGGAACACACGGTGCTGGTCACCGACGATGGCGTGGAAATCCTGACCCGCCTGCCGGGCGACGACAACGACCTGTGACGGTCCCGGCTGCCGCGCCGGCAGGGGACGACGCCGCCTGGCGTGATTCGGCGCGGCAAACGCTGGCGGCGCAACGCGAGCAGCTGCGTGCGTCCTTCGCTGCCGGCGAGACGATCGAGCGCTTGATCCACCGCCATCGCGAAGTCATCGACGGCGTCGTGCAATCCGCATGGGCGCGTTGCCTGGATGAAGATGCGGCCGCGAGCCTGCTCGCGACCGGCGGCTACGGCCGCGGCGAGTTGTATCCGCAGTCGGACATCGACCTGCTGGTGCTGGCCGAACCGGCGGCGCAACAGGCGCACGAACAGGCGCTGGCGCGCTTCTTCGCCCTGCTGTGGGACGCCGGGCTGGCCGCCGGCCACGCCGTGCGCTCGGTCGAGGAATGCGTCGAAGCCGCCCGCGCCGACATCGCCACGCTGACATCGCTGATGGAACTGCGCACGCTCGCCGGTCGCGACGAATCGCGCTTGCCCCTGGTCGCCGCCTTGTCGGCCGCGTCGCTTTGGCCGCCGGGGGAATACTTCGAAGCCAAGCGCGAGGAACAGCGCGGTCGCCACGCGCGTTTCAACGACACCTCAGACAACCTCGAGCCGAACCTGAAGGAAGGACCAGGCGGATTGCGCGACCTGCATACGCTGGCGTGGATGGCGATGCGGCTTTACGGCGTGCCCGGGCTTTCGTCGCTGGTGCCCCTGGGACTGCTCGGCGAAGTCGAACTCGCGTCTCTGGAACGCGAATGGCGGGTCATTGCCCGCCTGCGCTTCGGCCTGCACCTGGTCGCGGGTCGTCGGGAAGAGCGACTTCTGTTCGACCACCAAAAATCCTTGGCGACTTTGCTTGGATTGCAGGACGAAGAAGGGAGCCTGGCGGTCGAGCAGATGATGCAGGGCTTCTTTCGCGCCGCCGCCACCATGCTCAGGATCAACGACCGGCTGTTGCAGCGCTTCGAGGAGCGCCTGTCCGGCGCTGCGCCAGCGGAGCCGCTGCAGGCTGGATTCGAATTGCGCCACGGCTACCTGGCGATGGTCGAGCCGGCTCGATTGAACGAAGGCATGTCGGCGATGCTGCAGTTGTTCGCGGTGTGGTCGCGGCTCGATCCGGCGACCGGCCTGCATTCGGAAACCGCGCGCGCCCTGGCCGAAGCGCTGCCGACGATCAAGCCCTATGCCGAACAGGCGCCTGGCGTGCGCCAGCACTTCGTCGAACTGCTGGCGGGCGCGAATGCCGTGGCGATGCTGCGGCGCATGGCGCGCCTCGGGGTTCTCGCCCGCTACTTGCCGGAATTCGGCAAGGTTTCCGGGCGCATGCAATACGACCTGTTCCATGTCTACACCGTCGACCAGCACACGCTGACGGTACTCAAGCTGATGGATGGCTTCCTGCACGGATCGGTGCCGGGGTTCGCGATGACGCAGGAAGTCGTGCCGCGCCTGCGCAAGCCCTTCCTGTTGCTGGTCGCGGGCCTGTACCACGACATCGCCAAGGGTCGGCGTGGCGATCATTCCGTGCTCGGCGCCGAGGACGTGCGTGCCTTCGGCGAGGCCCACGACTTGCCCAGCGCCGATATCGAACTTCTGGCCTGGCTGGTGCGCGAGCACCTGTTGATGTCGGTGACGGCGCAGCGCCAGGACATTTCCGACCCCGAGGTGGTGACGCGTTTCGCCACCCGTGTCGCCGACCGCG
>JANYBA010000153.1 GCA_025360985.1 Gammaproteobacteria bacterium
CCGGTTCGAGGCCGAGTTCGCCCACCGCTACGTGCAGGCGTTCGGCCCGATCCGGTACGAGCCGCGGGCGCTGATCCACCACCTGGCGGTGCCCAGTGGCGGCACCCGATCCCATGGCCATCACCTGCGGACGGCGCAGCCCGGCCACAGCGTCGGCGCCTACTACTTCCTGTTGCGCGCCCGGCCGCGGCATTGGCAGTGGCAGCTGCTTTGGCGACCGTTGCGTGCGATTCGCACCCGGCACCATCTGCGCCAGCCGTGGTGGATTCCGGTGACCCTCGTGGCCGAACTGCGCGGTCTGGCCAAGGCTGTCGCCTTGGTGGCGCGAGGCCCGCGACTGCCGTTTTCCGGGTCGGCAACCTGATGCGACCCCGGGGACTTTCTTGCACCTGCTGATCGACGCGCTTTCGGTCAACAACCTTTCCGGCCGCCATGTATTGGCCGGGCACGTCCGCCAGCTGGTCGCGGGTTTGCCCGACCGCTGGCGTTTCACCGTTATGGTCGGTCGCGCCAACGCCCGCATTGCCGGCGATTTTCCCGAACAGGTGCAACTGCACCGGGCGCCGCTCGGCTCGAGCTGGTTCGGGCGGGCGCTGTGGCTGTCGCGCCACGCCCGCCGCCTGTCGCGCACCTTGGCAGTCGACATGGTTTTCTCGCCGTCGGGAATGCTCAGTGGCGGATTCGATTGCCCGCAAGTCGTGTTGGCGCAGAATCCCTGGCCGCTCATGCCGGGAATGGCGAAAGGCGCCGATTCGCTCAAGGCCATGCTGCAGCGCCGTGAATTCGGCCGGGCGCAGCGCCATGCGAAACTCATGGTGTTCAACTCCGGGTACATGCGCGACCTGTACTCGGACAGGTTCGGGCCAAGGCCGGCAGGGACGATCGTCGCCTACCAGGGAATCGGGGAATCATTGTTCACCAACGACGCGTGGGCAGCGGAGTCGGCGCGGCGCAAGCCGATGGTGCTGTGCGTGTCGGTCATGGCCAGGCACAAGGCGATCGAAGTCCTGGTCGAAGCCTTCCGGATCGCCGGCAATCCAGCCGCGGAGCTGCTCCTGGTCGGCGCGTGGCCGGATCCGGAGTATCGCCGCCAGATCGAATCGCTGGTTGAACGCCGTGGCCTGACGACGCGAGTGAAGCTTCTCGGTCATGTCGAGACCGCCAAACTGCATGAGCTCTACGGCCAGGCCCGCGTGTTCTGCCTGCTCAGTCGCTGCGAGTCGTTCGGCATCCCGGCGCTCGAGGCGCAGGCATTCGGAACGCCGGCGGTCGTTGCCGAAGGTACCGCAGCGCCGGAAATTGTCGGGGCGGGCGGAATCGCCGTGCCGGCCGGCAATGCGCTGGCGGCAGCGAAGTGCCTGCAGGAACTGCTCGAGGACGACGCAGCGTGGCAAGAAAAATCGGCGGCGGCGCGCCTGAATTCGCAGCGATTCCGTTGGCCGGAATGCAGCGCGCCCCTGGTCGAGGCGGTCGACAGGTTGGGGCATGATGGTGGCTAGCGCGGTCGTCGACAGCAATGCCACGCCACCGGAGGGTGGACTGCAGCGATGGTTCCTGCGCCATGTCGCGCGTCCGCATCCGGCCCAGGAGTTCGTCCCGCAAATCGACGGCTTGCGTTTCATCGCCATCATGGCGGTCATGCTCTACCACATCCAGGGCTTCGTAGCGGTAAAGGCCGCGGCTGCCGGGCAGGCGACGACCGGACTGGCGCAGCGAATACTCGGCGAGGGCAGTTTCGGCGTCCCGTTGTTCTTCGCGATCAGCGGTTACATCCTCTGCCGGCCATTCCTGGGCGGACGGCAGGTATCGCTCAAGCGCTACTTCACGCGCCGCCTTTCGCGCCTGGAACCACCGTACCTGATCAGCCTGGCGATCATCTTCGTGGCGAAACTATCGGCGCTGCACCTGTCGTTCTGGAGCTTGTTCCCGAACCTCGTGGCGAGCCTGTTCTACAGCCACAACCTGGTTTACGGCGCGCACAGCGCGGTCAATGGCGTCGCCTGGTCGCTCGAGGTGGAATGGCAGTTCTACCTGTTGGCGCCGCTCATTTTCCTGGCGGTTGCGCGATCGCCGATGGTGGCCAGGCATGCCGGCCTCCTGCTCCTGATCGGGCTCGGCGGCTGGGCCTACGATGCCGGCTTCGATGCCGACCACCGGATTCAGCTGTCGCTCCTGCGCTATTTCGGATTCTTCATGGCTGGCGCCTGGGTTGCGGTGCTCGACGAGGACCATGCGGGATTTGGCCGGGACACGCTATCGTTCGACCTGCTCGGCCTGGTTGCGTGGATCGCCGTCATCGCCGCCCTGCTCGGCGGCCGCCGGTATTCGATCTACCTGCCGGGACTGACGGCGCTCCTGCTCCTGGCCGGCCTGCGCGGCTCGGTTTTCCGCAAGGTGCTCGGCTGGTGGCCGATCTACTGCATCGGCGCCATGTGCTACACCATCTACCTTTATCACTTCTTCGTAGTCTCGGCCGCGGGGCGGGCATTCGCCGTACTCGCGGGGTGGCCGCATTCCGCGGGCCAGTCCTTGCTGGTCTTTGCCATGGTCGCCATCCCGGTCGTGCTCGCGGCCTGCCTGATCCCGTACCTCCTGATCGAGCGGCCCTTCATGGTCTGGCGGCCGGGCCGCAATCGCCTGGCCGACGCCTTCCGGAGCACGGAATGATGCGCGTTGCGATGGTCACGACCCATCCCATCCAGTACCAGGTGCCGTGGCTGCAGAAGCTGGCGGCACGCGACGGCATCGACCTGCAGGTGTTTTTCGCGATGATTCCCGACGCGCAGGAACAGGGCAGGGAATTCGGTGTTTCCTTCGCCTGGGACATTCCCTTGCTGCAGGGGTATTCGTACAAGGTGCTGGAAAACGTCGCCCGCGTGCCATCCCTGACCACTTTTTCCGGCTGCGATACGCCGCAGATCCACCGCGAGATCCGCAAGGGTCGGTTCGACGCGGTGATCGTCAACGGCTGGGTCGCCAAGACCTGCCTGCAGGCCTTGGTGGCGTGCCGGCTTTCCGGGACGCCTTGCATCGTTCGCGGCGAAGCCAACGGCCTGCGGCCGCGCGCGCGCTGGAAGCACTGGGCGCATCATGTGCTGCTTGGTCAATACTCGGCTTTCCTCAGCATCGGCGGCAACAATCGCCGCTACTACCTGGAATCGGGCGTTCGCGCCGACCGGATCTTTTCGACGCCCTACTGTGTCGACAACGAGCGTTTCGCCAGCGCCGCCGACGCTTGGCGTCGCGAACCGGGCAGGGCGGGACTGCGCGCGCGCTTCGGGCTCGATGCCGACCGGCCGGTGTTCCTGTTCTCCGGCAAGTTCGTCGAAAAGAAACGCCCCGGGGACGTCATCGACGCGGTCCGCATGCTGGCGGGCGAAGGTCCTCCCGGGGTGCAGGTGCTCATGGTTGGCGATGGAGCGCTAGGCGCTGAATTGCGCGAACGCGCCGCCGGCCTGCCCGTGCGCTTCGCCGGATTCCTGAACCAATCCGAGATCACCGCGGCCTATGCGGCGGCCGATTGCCTGGTGTTGCCTTCCGACCATGGCGAGACTTGGGGGCTGGTCGTCAACGAAGGCATGGCCTGCGGACTTCCCGCGCTGGTCAGTGACCAGGTGGGCTGCGCCGCCGACCTGGTCACTCCGGGCCGGACCGGCGATGTCTTTGCCTGCGGCGATGTCGCCGCGCTTGCGAAGCTCATGGGCAGCCGCGGCAGGGATCCGGGCATGCTGAAGCAAATGGGGATCGAAGCACACGATCTGGTGCGCGACGGCTACAATTTCGAACGCGTGGTCGACGGTGTGATGGCGGCACTGGCTGCGGTTACCGGAACGGAGGGCTGATGGCGACCTATTTGTTGCTTGCGATCGTGGCGCTATGCGCCTTCCGCTCGATGGCTGGCTGGCGGACCGGGCTGTTGCTGGTGATCGTGATCGCGGCGATCCAGGATCCGTTCCGCAAGCTGATACCCGGTGCGCCGACCTGGGCATCGCTATCGACGTTTCCGGTATTCGCCATGGTCATATTCGTTTCCGCGTCCAAGACCCGGGGCTGGTGGACCGAGTTCCGGAAATTCAATCCGAATGTCGCGCAGTCGCTGCGCGGGCTGATGCTGTTGTCGCTGCCGGCGGCGGTGATCTCCGCCTCCTACTCGAGTGGCTCGTGGCAGCTGACCATCCTCGGCGCGGTTTCGTATTCGTGGATCTTCCTGGCGATGATCGTCGGATTCCACTATCCGCGGCGGCTCCAGGACCTGCGCAAGTTGCTGATGGTTTATTGCCTTGCCCACGGCGTCATGCTCAGCGGCGGCATATTCCAGTTTCTTGGCTGGTTTCCCGGTTGGCGGATCCTGGGCGACGACGCCATCGGCTTCAAGTGGCTGCGGCAGATCTACGGCTACGACATCCACATCATTTCCGGCTTCTACCGCAGTGGCGACGTCATGGGCTGGCACGCCGCGGCGGTGAGCCTCATGTCCCTGTTGCTCGCCTGGACCGGCCGCGGAACGCGGCGCTATTTCTGGGTCTTCCTCAGTGCCTTCGCCATCGGCGCGCTCATGCTCTGCGGGCGCCGCAAGATGGTCTATCTGATCCCGGTTTTTGCGATCGGCCTGATCTGGCTTTACTGGCAGGCCGGTCGCGCAGCACGAGTGTGGGCGGTGGTCGGATTGCTGGCTGTGCCTTTTGCCAGCGTCTGGATCGGCACGGACCTGCTGGGCGAGGGCTCTGCCCAGATCCACTACTATTCAACCGGCCGCGATGAGTCCCTCGACCAGATCCAGGACCATGGTTTTACCGAACTGGGTGAAACCTACGATCAAGTGGGCTTTTTCGGTGCCGGCCTGGGTACGGCGACACCCGGGTCGCACAACATCCACGTCGATCGGCCCCACACCTGGCAGGAAGGCGGCGCGACTCGCGTCCTAGTCGAATTGGGCGTGCCTGGTGCCGTGGGTTTCCTGGCGGTTATGGTCACGATCTTGCTCAGCCTGTGGCGTGTCACCAAGGCGCAACTTCGGGCACGTACCCCGCAAGGGCACTACGCCGCCGGCCTGGTCTCGTTCTTTCTCGCCAATGTCGGCAGCCTGGTCGTCAGCGGACAAATCCTCGCCGACCCTTTCATCGCATCGTTCCTGGGCTTCATGATCGGTCTGACCTTGTCGCTGGAGCGGCCACAACTTGCCGCGATTCCCGCCAACGCGCTCGCGCAACCGGCGGTCGCCCCCCGGGCGCAAGTAGTGCCGCTACCCGGCACGTCGCGTTGATGGCGGGAAGCCAACGGCCAGTTCGCGTCGCCTTGCTGTCTACTGCCGCGCTCGACGGCAAGGGCAGCATGCGCGCCTATGCCGATACGCTGCTAGCGGCGATGGCATGCCACGCACGGGAAATCCATCTGGAGCTGGTCGAACTGGATCCAGCGCCGGCACGCGGGCCTTGGAACCAGCGCCTGCAAACCTTGTTGTTGCCCTTGCGAGCGCGGGCGCAGCGGCGTCGCGCCCCGGATTTGTGGCATGTACTCGATGGCAGTCGCGCCTACGTCGCCCGGGCGCTGGGTCCGAGACCGTACCTGGTCACGGTCCACGACCTCATACCATGGCTGCAGGCAGAAGGCATGTTTCCAGGCGCACCACCGTTGGGAGCCGCTGCCAGGGGACTGTGGCGCAGCAACGGCCTGGCCATGCAGCGCTCGGCATTGCTCGCCTGCGTCAGCGACTCCGCCCAGCGTGATGCCCGACGCGCATTTGCGATCGCTCCCGGGAAATCGGTGGTTGTGCACCATCCCTTGCGGCCGGCGATGGCGATCAGGGCAGGGCAGGCCGCTGCGGCGGCCCGGGACAATGGCGTCGTGCTGCACGTTGGCAACAATGGCTTCTACAAGAACCGGGAAGCGGTGTTGCGAATCTTCAGCAAGCTCGATGCCCGGGTGGCGACCCGCCTGGTGATGGCCGGGCCCGCACCCACCGGCGAATTGCTGCGTGCTGGCCACGAACTGGGCATCTCGAATCGGATCGATTGGGCGGGCGATCCGGACGACGACGCACTGGCAAGCCTGTACCGCCGGTCGTCGGTGTTGCTGTTTCCATCGCTCTATGAGGGATTCGGCTGGCCGGTGCTCGAGGCGATGGCATTCGGCCTGCCGGTCGTCGCAGCCGATTCCGGTTCCTTGCCGGAAGTCGTCGGCGATGCAGCGGCTTGCCTGCCGTTGGCCGACGAACAGCAATTCGTTTCGGCGCTCGAACAACTGCTCGCCTCGCCGGAAGTGGCACGGGCGGCAACGGCACGTGGTTTGGCTCGCGCCCGGCAATTCGGGGCCGAAGAATTTGGCGTAGCCATGAGCCGCGCGTACTTGATGGCGATTGGAAATCAGCGGAAACTCGCAACTCCATGAACAAGAAAGCCCTGATATTCGGAATTTCCGGCCAGGATGGCGCATTGCTGGCGCTTTTCCTGGCCAACCGCGACTACGAAGTGCACGGTACCTCGCGCGACGCCCAGGTCTCGTCGTTCGCGAACCTGGACCGTGTCGGCGTCCGCGACCGCGTGAGCCTGCATTCGGCCGCGACCACGGATTTTCGCAGCGTGCTGCAGGTCCTGAGCAAGGTCGTGCCCGACGAGGTCTACCTGCTGGCCGGCCAGAGTTCGGTGGGTCTTTCCTTCGAGCAGCCGGCGGAAACCCTGGAAAGCATCGCCATGGGAACGTTGAACCTGCTCGAGGCGATTCGCTTTTTCGGATTCCCGACGCGCCTGTACAATGCCGGGTCCGGCGAATGCTTCGGCAATGTTTCCGTGCCTGCCGACGATGAAACGGCGTTCCGGCCGCGCAGCCCCTACGCCGTTGCCAAAGCCAGCGCGCATTGGGCGGTGGCGAACTACCGGGAAGCCTATGGCCTGTTCGCCTGCACCGGCATCCTGTTCAACCACGAATCGCCGCTGCGCCCGAGCCGTTTCGTCACCCGCAAGATCGTCGCCGCGGCCTGCCGGATCGCCGCCGGCAGCAAGGAAAGATTGAAACTTGGCAACCTGGACATCGAACGCGACTGGGGCTGGGCGCCCGAATACGTGCAGGCGATGTGGCTGATGCTGCAACAGCCGACCGCCCAGGACCTGGTCATCGCCACCGGCAAAGCCCATTCGCTCCGGCAGTTCGTGCAATTCACCTTCGACGAACTCGGCCTTGACTGGCAGCAATACGTAGACATCGACGACAGCCTGCGCCGGCCTGCCGACATCGCCCATAGCGTTGGCTCGTCGGCCAAGGCGGAACGCATCCTGTATTGGCGGGCAATGCACGACGTGCGTGCGGTGATTCGCTTCATGATCGACGCCGAGCAGGGCCGACCTTGGCCCATGATCGCTCCTTGAACATGGCCACGGGCCGCCGCGCTGCAGTGGGGCGATAACCTTGGCGCTCGACATCCAGGCGGCCAGGACCGCGCGGCCCTACTCGAGATCGGAATACGCCGGGCGAATCCTGTGGACGCTGGCCTGGCCCTTGTTCCGGTTCAGTCCGCGGCCCTTGTTCGGCTGGCGACGGTTCCTGCTGCGCTGCTTCGGCGCCAGCGTCGGGCGGAACGTGCACGTGTATCCGAGCGTAAGCGTGGAAATCCCCTGGAACCTGCGCATTGGCGACGAATCGAGCATCGGCGAGAACGTGCTGGTCTACAGCCTCGGTCCGGTCGAGATCGGCGCTCGTTCCACGGTGTCGCACAACGCCCATCTTTGCGCAGGCAGCCATGACTATCGGGACCCGGCCTTGCCGTTGCTGCGCCTGCCGATCCGGATCGGATCGGATGCCTGGATCTGCGCGCAAAGCTTCATCGGCCCGGGTGTCGTGATTGGCGACGGCGCGGT
>JANYBA010000155.1 GCA_025360985.1 Gammaproteobacteria bacterium
CTGACGCTGCGATCGTTCGTAGCCGAGCCGTTCCGGATCCCGTCCGGGTCGATGATGCCGAACCTGCTGGTTGGCGACTTCATCCTGGTCAACAAGTACAACTACGGCCTGCGCCTGCCGGTGCTCAACCGTAAGATCGTCGCGATCGGCGAGCCCAGGCGCGGCGACGTCATGGTCTTCCGCTACCCGGGCATGGGCCCGGACGACCCGACCGCCGGTACCGACTACATCAAGCGGGTGATCGGCCTGCCGGGCGACGTCGTGACCGTCAAGGACAATCGCGTGACCATCAACGGCGTAGCGGTGGGCTACCAGGGCGCGGGCTACTTCGAAGGACATGGTGCAGGCCTGGACATGACCGGCGCCAACGTATTCACCGAGAGCCTGCCAGGTCGCAGCCACACCCTGCTGGAGCTGCCGGGAACCGGCTTCGACCGTCACGACGGCACCTGGACGGTGCCCGCCGGGAACTACTTCGTCATGGGCGACAACCGCGACAACAGCGAGGACAGCCGGTTCTGGGGCTTCGTGCCGGAGCAGAACCTGGTCGGACGGGCCATGGTCATCTGGCTGAACTGCGAAGGCTGGGCTTGTTCGGATGGCTTCGACTATTCGCGTATTGGCGATACCATTCACTGAGGCTGCCGCCCGGGCGGGCGGCGGAACGTCGTGACAATGATGGAGCAAGGGGGAATCATGTTTGCCAAACAACGCGGCATCACGTTGGTGAGTTTCATAATCGTGCTGGTGGTGATCGGATTTTTCGTCTACATGGGCATGGTCATCGGGCCGAGCTACAGCGAGTACTACGGTGTGGTCAAAAGCATGAAGAGCCTCGCCGGCCAGAGTGACTCCGAAAAAGCGGATGTGGCCAAATTGCGAAACGACCTGCAAAAATACTTTGATGTCGGTTACGTCGAATCGGTCCAAGCCAAGGAGCTGAAACTGACACGCAACAAGAGCCAGAACGAAATCGACCTCAACTACGAAGTCCGCCGGCCGTTTATCTACAACATCGACTTCGTGATGAAATTCGATTTTTCGACGCCACTGGGAGCCGGTTCCACACGTGAATGAGGCTTTCGGCCACTCGTTCGGAGTTCCGGCGTTGCTGCAGCAGGCCCTGCGTCACCGAAGTGCGGGATCAGCCCATAACGAGCGGATGGAATTCCTCGGCGATGCGCTTGTCAACCTGATTATTGCAGAGGCGCTGCACGCCCGCTGGCCGAAAGCCGATGAAGGCGCTTTGACGCGCGCGCGTGCCAGCCTGGTACGAGAATCCGCGCTTGCTGAAATCGCCCGGCGTCTGAAACTTGGCGAATTCCTTGAGCTGGGGCCCGGTGAAATGAAAAGTGGTGGGCAACGTCGCGATTCGATCCTGGCCGATGCGCTTGAAGCCTTGGTGGCGGCGATCCACCTCGATGCCGGATACGAAAATTGCCGTAGCAAAGTGTTGCCTTGGTTCGAGCCGATGCTCGATGAGCTTCCGGTTGGCAAGGTCGAAAAAGACGCCAAGACCAGACTTCAGGAATGGCTGCAGGCGCGGCAATTTTCGCGGCCGGAATACACCTTGCTGGAATCGTGCGGCGAAGAGCATGCGCGGATTTTCCGGGTTCGCTGCCAGACCGAGATGCCGCCGCAGTCCGCCGAAGCAGAAGCTGGTTCCCTGCGCGCGGCGGAACAGGCCTGCGCGGCGTTGGTGCTAGCGCAGATTGAGGTTGCCCGGTGACGGCTATATACCGCGCCGGCTCGGTGGCCGTTGTTGGCCGGCCGAATGTCGGCAAATCCACCTTGGTCAACGCCCTGGTTGGAGCCAAGGTCAGTATCGTGTCGCCGCGCCCGCAGACGACCCGGCACCGGCTGCTCGGCATCGCCACGTTTCCTGAAGGCCAACTACTGTTGGTGGATACGCCCGGCATCCATGGCGCGCAGAAGAACGCCATGAACCGCTACATGAATCGCGCTGCCCGCGGCGCCGTCTCGGATGTCGAAGCTGCCGTGCTGGTGATCGAGGCCGGGCGCTGGTTGGAGGACGATGCCTTGGCCTATGCCGCGCTGAAACAATCCGGCGTTCCCTGCGTGCTGGTGATCAACAAGGTCGACAAATTCGCCGACAAAGGCAAGCTGCTGCCGTTTATCGCCGAGATTACGCAAGGCCGCGAATTCACGGCCGTGCATCCGATTTCTGCACTCAAGAGCAAGGGCACCGAGGCATTGGTGAAAACCTTGATCGCGCTGATGCCCGAGTCCGAAGCGCAATACGGCGAGGACGAAATCACCGATCGCAGCGAGCGTTTCCTTGCTGGCGAACTGGTGCGCGAGCAGCTCATGCTGCGTCTGGGCGAGGAAGTACCGTATTCGGCGACCGTGGAGATCGAGAAATTCGAGGAGGACGGCGAGATGTTGCGCATCGCCGCCGTCGTCTGGGTCGAGCGGGAGAGCCAGAAACCGATCGTGATCGGCAAGGGCGGCGAGCGCATGAAGGCCATTTCCACCGGCGCCCGCCACGCGATGGAAAAACTGTTCGGGCGCAAGGTTTTCCTCGAGACCTGGTGCCGCGTGCGCGAGGGCTGGTCCGACGACGAGGCGGCGCTCGGCCGGTTCGGGTACACGGACTGAAATGCGCGTCGAGGCGCAACTGGCCTTCGTCCTGCACGCTCGGCCGTGGCGCGAGACCAGCCTGTTGGTCGAAGTGCTGACCCGCGACCACGGCCGGGTCGGCCTGGTGGCGCGCGGCCTGAACGGCCCGAAGCGGCAGCCCTTGCGCGCAGCGCTGCAGCCGCGGCAATCGCTGCGCATCGACTACGTGCAGCGCGGCGAGCTCGCGCAACTGCGCCACGCCGAGGCGCTGGACGCGCCGACGCCGCTGACCGGCGATGCTTCGCTCTCGGCGTTCTACGTGCATGAGCTGTTGTTGCGGCTGGCGCCGCGCCAGGATCCGCAACCGGCCTTGTACGAGCTGTACGCGCGCGTTCGCAATGAGCTGGCGGGCGCCGATTCGCTGGCCTGGACCCTGCGCCGGTACGAGCGTGACCTGATCGAGTGCCTCGGCTACGCGCTGCCTTGGCATGAGGACTGCGAAGGCGACCCGATCGATGCCGCGGCCTGGTACCAGCTCGATCCGCAGCGCGGACCAGTGCGCATGCTTCGGCAGGGCCCGGACGGATTGTCCGGCGCTGCCCTGCAGGCGCTTCTGGCCGATTCTCCGCCTTCGGCGAGCTTGCTTGCGCAATTGCGCCCGGCCCTGCGCGGCGTGCTCGCCTCGCACCTGGGGCCGACCGGATTGCGTTCCTGGGGCTTGCTGCAGGAGTTGTCGCGGATTTCGCCGCGCGCTCAGTCTTGAGTTGGCGAAGTCGCGAGCAAGTCCGCCACCGCGTGCTCGAAGCGTTGCCGGCGTTCGGCCTGCAGGGGCAGCTCCGACCATTCCTGCACCGCCCGGCGCAGGCGCGCGGCGCCAACGAAGCCGCAGCTGGCCTTGAGTTTGTGCAGGACCACCTGCACCGATGGGGCATCGCCGCTGGCAAACGCGGCCATCGCCTGCGCTACTTGCCCCGGCAGTTCGGCGAAGAACAGGGTTCGAAGCGCGTCCAGCGTCTTCTTGTTGCCGGCCAACGCGGCCAGCGCGGCGGCATCGTCCCAGACCGGGAATTTCGGGCCTGGCTCACGAGGCGAGGGACCGGTGTCGCCCAAGGCGCGCCGCACCGACGACAGCAGCCGCGCGACCGTCACCGGCTTCTGCACCACCTCCAGGAACCCGGCGGCGCACAGCGTGTCGAGTTCTTCGACGAAGGCCTCGGCGGTAATCGCCAGCGCCGGGACATCCGGATGCCGGGCGCGCAGGCGCCAAAGGCAGTGCTGGCCCTCGCCGTCCGGCAGGTGGGCATCGATCAACCACAGGTCGTGGCGGTGGATCCCCGCCAAGCCCTCGGCTTTCGCGATGCAATCGGCGGCATCGACATGCGCGGGCAGCGAAGCCAAGGCGTCGGCGAGGAACGATCGGCTGACCGGATCGTCTTCGACCAGGAGCAAGCGGATCGTTGTTGCTGTCTGGCTCATCTGCGAATTGGGCAAAGCGGCTAGACTTCCAGCATGCGCATGGAAAGCCTTGCCAGCAAGTGTGTGTTGATCGTCGTGCTCGCCGGCGCGGCCATGTCGGCGCGCGCAGGCGGCATGCAGGCGCGCATCGCCCGCATGGAATCCGGGGCCGGTTCCATGCAGGGTATCGTCGTCGACCTCGATTGGCCGCGTGGCGCGATGCAGGGCGAATTGCGCTTGCGGGCGCAACGGCTGGCATTGCCCACGCTCGGTTACGAAGCGCGCGACCTGGATTGGCGTTGCCCCCTGGTCCGCGCTGGCGCCGGCTGGAATTGCGCCGGCGCGGTGCAAGTGCGCGGCGAGGCGCCGGGACGATTGACGCTGGCGCTGGCGCCGGCTTCGACCCGGGCGGAATTGCGACTGGGCGACCGCCGTATTGCCCTGGAGAATCTGTCCGCTGCGCCGGATCGCAGCCGAATTTCGCTCGAACGCATCCCGGTGGAATGGTTGAAGGTCTTCCTTGCCGGACTCTGGTCCGATGGCCGCTGGACCTCCGGTGCGATTTCCGGTCGCGCGGACATCGCCAGCCCGGCCAGGGGTCCCTTCGCCACCGACCTCGACCTCGAACTCTCGAACATCGGGCTGGAAACGCCGTCCGGGCTGGTGGCCGCCGCGTCCCTGACTGGTCGCCTGCAACTGGCGTATCGCGCCACTGGCGACGACACGCGCGTCGATACGCGATTCACCGCGCGCGGTGGCGAGTTCCTGGTTGACAGCCTGTATGCGACCTTGCCGGCGTCGCCGGTCGAACTCCACGTCGAGGCGCAACGTCACCGGCAGGGGCCGTGGCAACTGCCGCAACTGCAGTGGTCGGATCCCGGCGTGCTGACGGTCGATGGTCGCGGCGTGCTCGACGCGGAATCGTTGCCGGATTCGCTCGACGTGACCATCGCCGCCCTCGACCTGGCCGCGGCGGGGCCTCGATACATGAGCGGATTCCTGGCGCCGGCGGGATTTTCCGAACTGTCGCTGGCCGGCCGCGTCGATGCCCACCTGCAAATGGCGCGGGGCGCGACCAGCGACGTGTCGGCGAAGCTGCAGGATGTGACCGCCGTGGACCGCCAGGGCCGCTTCGTCCTGGCCGGCGTCGCCGGCGATCTCGCCTGGAGCGCGGGCTCGTCGTCGGTCGCCAGCCGCCTCGGCTGGCGCAGCGGCGCCCTGTTCGGGATCGGCCTGGGGGCGGCGGATTTTCCATTGGCGAGCCGCAACGGCGAGTTGCGCTTGCAGCAAGCGACATCTTTCGAAGTGCTGGGCGGCCGCCTCTTGCTCGACCATTTGAACTGGCAGGCGCCGGCCGCCGACCACGGCGCCACTTTCGACTTCGGCATCGCCGCGCAAAAGCTCGACCTCGCCAGCCTGTCCCAGCGCCTCGGTTGGCCGGCCTTCACCGGCAGCATCGACGGCCGGATTCCAGCGGCGCATTTCCGCGACAACCTGCTCAGCCTCGATGGCGGGTTGGAAATGGACCTGTTCAACGGCCGCGTGCGCCTGGACAAGCTGTCGATGGAGCGACCGTTCGGGGAGTCGCCGACGCTTTCCGCCGACGTCGCCATCGAGGACATCGACCTCGAGCCGATGACCAAGGTCTTCGGCTTCGGTTCGATCACCGGTCGCATGGACGGCCGCATCAACCACCTGCGCCTGCTCGACTGGTCGCCGGTGGCCTTCGACGCGCGGCTGGAAACGGACCAGGCCTGGAAAGGCAAGCGCCGCATAAGCCAGCGCGCGGTCAACGACATTTCCAGCGTCGGCGGCAGCGGCCTGATCGCCGGCGTGCAGGCCAAGATCCTCGGGATCTTCGACGACTTCGGCTACCAGCAGATCGGCCTGGGCTGCGTGCTCAAGGACAACGTCTGCAGCATGGACGGCATCGGTTCAGCCGGCGACGGCTATATCATCGTCGCGGGCGCCGGCCTGCCGCGGATCCAGGTGGTCGGATTCCGGCGAAGGGTAGACTGGCCTACGCTGGTCGCGCGGCTCAAGGCGGCGACCGCAGGCCAGACCCCGGTCATTCAATGATTCATCAGGAGAGCGGTATGAACGTTAGTGGTTTGAAGCGCAGTGTTTTGAAGCGCAGCGGCATCAAGCGGTGGTTGGTCCCGATGTTGTTCGCCAGCATCGCCCTTGCGGCCTGCGTCACCATCAACGTCTATTTCCCGGCCGCGGAAGCGCAGCAGGCCGCGGCGGAATTCGTCGACAAGGTGATCGGCCCCGAGTCGGCGCCGGCCGACGCGCCGCCGCCCGATCCAGCGCCGACACCGACGCCCAAGCCGAATGTTCCGGCGACGCCGGCGCAAGCAGCGAATGGCGCGCATTTCGATTTCATGTCGCTGTTCATCAACAGCGCCCAGGCCGCCGAGGGCGTGGACATCACCATCCGCACGCCGGCGATCCAGGCGATCCAGGACCGCATGGCCGAGCGCTTCAAGGCCGAGTTGCAGGCGCATTTCGACGGCGGCGCGCTTGGCTTCGGCAACGACGGCCTGGTCATCGTTCGCGACGCCAGCAAGATCGGCCTGAAGGACAGGGTTGCG
>JANYBA010000248.1 GCA_025360985.1 Gammaproteobacteria bacterium
GCCGTGCAGCAGGCCGCGCGCCTGCTCGGCGAGCTGGTCGTAGTGCTCGGCCTTGTTGCCGGTCAGGTGGCTGCTGGCGAACATGGGCGGCATGGAGGTCCAGGACAGCGGGCGGCCAGTGTACCGCCGCCACCGGCGCCATGCCCGGCCGGAAAATCCCGCCTGTTACCATCGCCGCCATGGCGCAAGGAATCTTCATCACCGGCACGGACACCGGCGTCGGCAAGACGCAGGTCAGTGTCGCCTTGCTGCATGCGCTGCGTGCGCGCGGCGCTCGAGCCATCGGCATGAAGCCGGTCGCCAGCGGCTGCGCGTCGACGCCCGCCGGATGGCGCAACGACGATGCGCTGGCGTTGCAAGCCGCGAGCGCGCCTCGCCCGGACTACGAGCTCATCAATCCCTTCGCATTGCCCGACGCGACCGCACCGACCATCGCCGCCGCGCACGCGGGCGTGACCGTGTCTCTGGCGCCGATCCTGGCGGCGTACCGCGGCCTTGCAGCCGAGGCCGACCGGGTCGTGGTCGAAGGCGTTGGCGGCTGGCTGGCGCCGCTGGCGGAGGGCATCGAGCAAGCCGATCTCGTGCGCGCGCTCAAGCTCGACGTGGTGCTGGTGGTCGCCATGCGCCTGGGTTGCCTCAACCACGCGCGCCTGACCGCCCGCGCGATCGCCGGGGATCGTTGCCGGCTGGTGGGATGGGTGGCCAACGGCACGGCCGAGCGCCTGGATTTCGCCGACGAGTATTTCGCGAGCCTGCAGCGCGCGCTGCCTGTCCCGTGCCTGGGCCGGGTGCCGTTTGCTTCCGGCGTGGATGCCGCTGCCTTGGCAGAGCATCTGGAAGTTCCGGCCTGAAGGCGGGACTTTCGGCAGGGGTCAGGCCGCCGGAAGTCGCTAAACTCATCGGTACAGAAATGCCAACAATCGCGCAGAGGTAGATCCGCATGTCCCGTCTGAACCGCCTAGTCCCCCTCGCGATCCTGCTTTTGTCCGCCTGCGGATCCTCCGGCCCCGGCGGCCAGGGCGGCCCCCCCGGCGGCGGCATGCCGCCGATGACGGTGGAAACCGCCACGGTCGAAGCGCGGCCGCTGGCGAACGGATTCGAAACCGTCGGCAGCCTGCGGGCCCATGAATCAGTGGTCGTCCGGCCGGAAGTAGCAGGACGGGTCGTCAAGATCCATTTCGCCGAGGGCAGTCGAGTCGCTGCCGGGCAACCGCTTTTCAGCCTCGACGCCAGCCAGGCACAGGCCAGCGTCAATGAAGCGGCGGCCAACCTCAACAACAGCCAGCGCGCGGTCGATCGCGCCAAGGACCTCGTCGCGCAGAAATTGATTTCCCAGGCCGATGCCGACAAGGCGGTCGCGCAGTTCGGTGTCGACCAGGCCCGCCTAGCGTCAGCGCGCGCCGCGTTGACCAAGATGACCTTGAGTGCGCCGTTCGCCGGCCAGATCGGCCTGCGCAGCGTCAGCGTCGGCGAGTTCGTCAACGTCGGGCAGGATCTCGTGACCCTGGTGCAGCTCGACCCGATCGAAGCTGACTTCAGCGTGCCGGAAGCGATGTTGTCGCAGCTCAGCCGCGGCCAGAAACTGGGCGTGCAGGTCGATGCCTTCCCCGGCCAGAACTTCGAAGGGCAGGTCCTCGCGATCGACCCGATCGTGGA
This sequence comes from Gammaproteobacteria bacterium, assembly GCA_025360985.1. Lineage (GTDB taxonomy): Bacteria > Pseudomonadota > Gammaproteobacteria > Xanthomonadales > Xanthomonadaceae > Arenimonas. The sequence continues at coordinate 1,657 of JANYBA010000248.1, forward strand.
CGCCAACAGCCGCAGCATCCGCTTGCGCGCGCAGTTCGCCAACCCGGAGTCGCGGCTGATGCCCGGCCAGTTCGCGCGCCTGCAGCTGGCCGCCAGCGGCGACGGCGGCGATGCCCTGCTGATTCCGGAACAAGCGCTGATGCAGGAAGGTGACAATCGCTACGTCTACCTTGTCGTCTCCGGCAAGGCGAAGAAAACCGTAGTCAAGACCGGCCGGCGCATCCCCGGCCAGATCGAGATCGTCGATGGCATCAAGGCCGGCGACGTGGTGATCACCGCCGGGCAGGCCAAGCCGATGATGTACGACGGCGCCGCCGTCGCGACGGCGCCCGCGGCCGGCACCGGCAAGGGCGGCTGACCGGCCATGGTGATTTCGGATATTTCGATCCGCCGCCCGGTCTTTGCGATCGTCATCAACCTGGTGGTCCTGTTGGTTGGCTTCATCAGCTACCAGCGGCTGGCGGTGCGCCTGATCCCCAAGGTCGACGAGCCGGTGGTGACCGTCAACACGGCTTACCCCGGCGCCAGCGCCCAGGTGATCGAGACCCAGATCACCAAGCCGATCGAGGACGCGCTTTCGGGCATCGAGGGCGTCGAGTTCATCCAGTCGGTCAGCCGCGAACAAAGCAGCCAGGTGACCATTCGCTTCCGGCTCAATCGCGATCCCGACGCCGCTGCCGCCGACGTCCGCGACCGCGTCGGCCAAGCCCGGCAGTTCCTGCCCGACGAGGCCAAGGAACCGATCATCCAGAAGCAGGAGGCCGACGCGCAGCCGATCATCTACCTGGCCTTCTCGTCCGACCGCCACCCGCAGGTCGAGATCGCCGATGTCGCCACCCGCCTGGTCAAGGACCGCGTGCAGACGCTGCCGGGTGTCGCCCAGGCGCAGGTTTACAGCAGCACCTACGCCATGCGCATCTGGCTGCAGCCGCAGCGCCTGGCCGGCTTCGGCCTGACGCCCGCCGATGTCGAGAACGCGCTGCGCAAACAGAATGTTGAAATCCCCGCCGGTCGCGTCGAAGGCACGCAGCGGGAATTCACCGTGCTTTCGGAAACCGACCTGAAGACGCCGGCGCAGTTCAGCGCGATCATCCTCGGCAACGTCAATGGTTACCTGGTGCGCCTGGGCGATGTCGCCAAGGTCGAACTCGGCCAGCAGGAAGACCGCTTCCGTGCCCGCTTCCGCGGCAAGCCGGCCGTGCCCCTGGGCATCGTCAAGCAGGCCACCGCCAATCCGCTGGAGATTTCCGCGGGGCTCAAAAAGATGTTGCCGGAGATCCAGCGCACCCTGCCCGAAGGCATGAAGGTCGAGATCGCCTACGACACCACCGTCTTCATCGAGAAGTCGATCGAGGAAGTGAAAAAGACCGTCGGCGAAGCGATCCTCCTGGTGGTCCTGGTGATCTTCCTGTTCCTGCGCAGCTGGCGCGCGGTGCTGGTGCCGATCGTCACCATCCCGGTGTCGTTGATCGGCGCCTTCGGCCTGATGTACGCCTTCGGCTTCACGATCAACACCCTGACGTTGTTGGCGATGGTGCTGGCGATCGGCCTGGTGGTCGACGACGCGATCGTGATGCTGGAGAACATTTATCGGCACATCGAAGAAGGCATGGCGCCGATGGAAGCGGCCTTCAAGGGCAGCAAGGAGATTGGCTTCGCGATCGTCGCCATGACCCTGACCCTGACCGCGGTCTACGTGCCGCTGGCGTTTTCCACCGGCCACACCGGCAAGTTGTTCGTCGAGTTCGCGCTGACCTTGGCCGGCGCGGTGCTGGTGTCCGGCTTCACGGCGCTCAGCCTGTCGCCGATGATGAGCTCGCGCCTGCTCCAGCACTCGAACAAGCACGGCCGGTTCTACGAGGCCGGCGAGAGCGCCCTGCGCTGGCTGGACAATACTTACCGCAGCATGCTGACCCTGGCGCTGAGATCGCGATTTTTGGTGATCGGTGGCGCTGGCGTTATTTTTGCCCTGGCGCTCTTCCTGTTCGCGGGATTGCCGAGCGCGATCGTTCCCGCATTTGCGCAGGACTGGAAATCGATCAAGGGCTTGCCCGACGAATTGGCGCCCAGGGAGGACCAGGGCTTCATCATGGGCTTCGGCATCGCGCCGCAGGGCGCGACGGTCGAATACACCGACAAGTACGCGAGGCAGATCGAGGCCATCCTGGAAAAGACCGACGGCGTCGAGGGCGTGTTCCAGATCGTCGGCTTCCCGGACATCACCACCACCATCGGTTTCGCCCTGCTCAAGGATTGGAGCCAGCGCCCGATGCCCGCGGAATCGATGAAGGGCATGCTGTTCGGGCAATTCATGGCCGTGCCCGGCGTGATGGCGTTTCCGGTGACGCCTGATCCGCTCGGCCAGCAGGGATTTGGCCAGCCGGTCAGTTTCGTGGTCGAAACCACCGGCACCTGGGAAGACCTGCAGGCGATCATCGGCAAGATGATGGCCAAGATCGCCACCAACCCCAAGCTCACCAATCCCGACAGCGACCTGAAGCTGGACAAGCCGCAGCTGAAGGTCTCGGTCAATCGCGACAAGGTCGCCACGGTCGGCACCAGCGTCGACACGGTCGGACACACGCTCGAGACCCTGCTCGGTGGCCGCAATGTCACCCGTTTCAAGAAGGGCACCGAGCAGTACGACGTGATCGTGCAGGTCGAGGACGCTTCGCGGCGCACGCCCGGGGACGTCAGCAACATCTTCGTTCGCGCCGGCGACGGCCAGATGGTGCAGTTGGCCAGCCTGGTCGACGTGAAGGAAACGGTGGCGGCCAAGGAACTCAACCATTTCAACAAACTGCGCGCGGCGACCATCAGCCTCGGCCTGGCGCCGGGTTATTCGCAGGGCGAAGCGCTTGCATGGCTCGAACAAGCCCTGCACGAAGTGGCGCCCACCGCGCTGTACGACTTCTCCGGGCAGAGCCGCGAGCTCCATGAGTCGTCCAATGACTTCAAGTTGATCTTCGCGTTGGCGATCGCCTTCATCTACCTGGTCCTGGCGGCGCAGTTCGAAAGCTGGATCGATCCTTTCGTGATCCTGCTGGCGGTGCCGCTGGCGGCGTTCGGTGCTTTCCTGGCGCTGAAGCTGACCGGCGGTGGCTGGAACATCTACACCAAGATCGGCATCGTCACCCTGGTCGGACTGATCGCCAAGCACGGCATCCTGATCGTCGAGTTTTCCAACCAATTGCAGCTGCAAGGCGAGAGCAAGTTCGACGCCGTTCTGCATGCCGCGGCGCGACGCCTGCGGCCGATCCTGATGACCACCGGCGCGATGGTGCTGGGCGCCGTCCCCTTGGCGATGGCCCACGGCGCCGGCGCCGAAGCGCGCAACCAGCTCGGCATGGTGATCGTCGGCGGCATGGGCATCGGCACCTTCTTCACCCTGTTCGTGGTGCCTTGCGTCTACTTGCTGATCGCCCGCGACCACCGCGCCTCGGGCGCTTGATCGCGGCAGGATTCAAACGCGGCCGACCACCGGGATCTGCGCGCCGGTGACGGCGCGGGCCTCATCCGAAACCAGGAACAGGATCACCGCCGCCAGCTGCGCCGGTTGCACCCAGCGGCTGAAATCGGCCTTCGGCATGTCGGCGCGATTGGCCGGGGTGTCGATGGTGCTCGGCAGCACCGCATTGACGGTGATGCCAGCATCCTTGAGTTCTTCGGCCAGGGCTTCGGTCAGCTTCGCCACGCCGGCTTTCGATGCGGCGTAGGCACCCATGCCGGCGCCGGCCTTGTTCGCGCCCATGGCGCCGACGTTGACGATGCTGCCGCGACCGCGCTCGCGCAGATAGGGCAGCGCCGACTTGCTCGCGACCACGGCGGTGCGCAGGTTCATGGTGTAGAGCCGATCCCAGGTGTCGAGGCTGCCGTCGGCCAGGGTTTCCCACTGGAAGCCACCGGCGATGTTGACCAGGGCATCGAGCCCGCCGAAGGACTTCGCGATTCTCTCGAAGGCGCCGGCCGCGGAATCGACCTGGCCGAGGTCGACGTCGCCGACCAGCAGGGCGCCGGCAAGGTCGTCGGGATTGCGCGGCGCCGCAGCGCGATCGATCGCCGCCACCCGCGCGCCCTGCGCGAGCGCGGCGCGCACCACGGCGCTGCCGAGCGCTCCGAACGCGCCGGTGATGGCGATGGCCTTGCCCTCGAGGTTCATGGCGTGCTCCTGTTGTCGTCGGGGCCGCGGTAGCGGCAGCCGGAGGTGCAGGTTTCGTGCAGCACGATCTCCGACAAGGCCGGCAATCGCGGCTTGAGTTCGTTCCAGATCCAGATCGCAAGGTTCTCGCTGGTCGGATTTTCCAGGCCCGGAACCTCGTTGAGATAGTTGTGATCGAGGCGGTCGTGGATCGGCGCGAACGCCTGCTTGATGTCGGCGAAGTCCATGATCCAGCCGCTGTGCGAATCCGGCGTCCCGGCCACGTGCAGCTCGACGGCGAAGGAATGGCCGTGCAGGCGCGCGCACTTGTGCCCGGCCGGAACATTCGGCAAGCGGTGCGCCGCCTCGATGCGGAAGACCTTGAAGATATCCATTCGGAACGCCACCGCGGCAGGGAAGAACTGGTGGCTATGGGTGGACTCGAACCACCGACCTCGGCATTATGAGTGCCACGCTCTAACCGGCTGAGCTACATAGCCACGCGCCGCCCTGGATCGAGCGGGGCGCGAATTCTAACTTCCCGCGCCGTTCCGGGCAAATCGCCGGCACCGCCGATGCCTGCCGCTTGTGGCGCTCGTCCTTGCTGTGGCAGGCTTGGGCCATTGAAGTTTTGGGAGTCCGATCGTGATCGATCCGGACGGTTATCGCCCCAACGTGGGCATCGTGCTAATGCGCGAAGATGGGACGCTGTTCTGGGCGCGCCGGGTGAACCGGGACGGCTGGCAGTTCCCGCAAGGCGGCATGAACAGCGATGAAACCCCGCTGGAGGCCATGTATCGCGAGCTGCGCGAGGAAACCGGACTGTTGCCCGAGCACGTCGACGTGCTCGGCGCGACGCCGGGCTGGCTGCGCTACCAGTTGCCGCCGCGCTGCATCCGCCGCGGCACGCGCCCGACCTGCATCGGCCAGAAGCAGGTCTGGTTCCTGTTGTGCATGACCGGCCAGGAAAGCGACCTGCGCCTGGACCTGACCGACAAGCCCGAGTTCGACAGTTGGCGCTGGGTGGATTTCTGGTACCCGGCCGACAACGTGGTGGCGTTCAAGCGCGACGTCTACCTGCGCGCCTTGCACCATCTGGCGCCGATGGCGCGGCAGGTGGCCGGCGTCGAGGTGATCGAAGAGCGGGCGCCGCCGGAGCGTCCGGAACCGCGCCGACGGTTTTTTCGCGGCAATCGCAGCCTCGGCTAGCGCCGGGCGCAGCCTGCGGCACAATCGCGCCGCGAGCCAAGGGGAGGTGTGCTTAGTTCAGCGCTAGCAGTGCGGCGCGGG
>JANYBA010000251.1 GCA_025360985.1 Gammaproteobacteria bacterium
ATCAACGAGCTCGAGGTCGCCGGCTTGGTGATGTCGCCGGCTTGGTGAAGGCCTGCGAATTCAAGGTATTCACCGACTGGGCTTCGAACCCCGAGGGCCGCGTGGCCGCGCTACGCTTGCCAGGCGGGGCCTCGTTGAGTCGCAAGCAGATCGATGACAACGCTGCCCACGTGGCCAAATACGGCGCCAAGGGCCTGGCCTGGATGAAGGTCGATGACACCGGCAAGGGCCGCGACGGCATCAATTCGCCGATCGCCAAGTTCCTCGATGACGCCACGCTGGCTGCGCTGCTTGCCGCCACCGGCGCGCAAAGCGGCGATATCCTGTTCTTCGGCGCCGGGCCGTGGAAGTCGGTTTGCGACTTCATGGGCGCGCTGCGCATCAAGGTCGCAAAGGATGCCGGACGGGTGAAGGAAGGCTGGGCGCCGCTTTGGGTCACCGATTTCCCGATGTTCGAGTGGGACGACGAGGAACAGCGCTACGTGGCTTTGCACCATCCCTTCACCGCGCCGGCCGTTGACGACGAGGCCGATTTGCGCGCCAACGCGCGCACGGCGGTGTCGCGCGGCTACGACATGGTGCTCAATGGCAACGAAATCGGCGGCGGCTCGATCCGCATCCATCGTTCGTCGATGCAGAGCGCGGTCTTCGAATTGCTCGGCATCGGCGCCGAGGAGGCCGAGGGCAAGTTCGGTTTCCTGCTCGACGCGCTGAAATTCGGCGCGCCGCCGCATGGCGGCATCGCCTTCGGCATCGACCGCATCGCCGCCTTGATGGCCGGCACCGAATCGATCCGCGACGTCATTCCCTTCCCCAAGACCACCACCGCCCAGTGCCTGATGACCGGCGCGCCGTCGCCGGTGCCGGACAAGCAGCTGGCCGAAGTGCACGTGCAAATTCGCCCTCGGGCCGATCCAAGACCAGCCGAGTGACGCGTCCGCGCGTCTTGCTCCTGCACGGGCTGCTGATGCGCCGACCGGCGCTGTGGCTGCTCGCCAGCCGGCTGCGCCGCCGCGGCTTCGATCCGGTCCTGTTCGACTATCCGAGCCTGTGGCAAGCGCCTGCCAAGGCCATGGAGCGCCTGGCCTTGCGCCTGTATTCGCTGGGGCCCGGTCCGGTGCACCTCGTTGCGCACAGCCTGGGCGGCCTGATCGCGGTGCAGTCCTGCAATCAGTTCCAGGGCCTGCCGCCCGGACGCATCGTATGCCTGGGCTCACCCTTGGCGGGAAGCAGCGCGGCGCGTGGACTGGCCGGCAAGCACCTGGGCTGGATCGCCGGGCGCAGCGGCCCCTTGTTGCGCGGCGGCCTGGCGCAATTGCCGCAGGGTCGGCAGGTCGGCGTGGTTGCCGGCGTGCGTCCGGTGGGGCTCGGCCGCTGGTTCGGGCAACTCGATGGCTGCAACGACGGCACCGTCGCCGAGTGGGAAACCAAGCTCCCGGGCCTGGCCGGGCACGTCGCCGTGGCCAGCAGCCACAGCGGCCTGGTGTTTTCGCCATTGGTGGCGGAGTTGGCCGCCAACTTCCTCGAAACGGGGTATTTCCAGCCATGAGCCGGGTCTGAATTCGGCGCGCCAGCTATAATTGGCAACCGGAACAGGCAATTGTTCGACTACGAGGTTGGCGCATGGGCAGGTTGATGAAGATCGAAGGCCGCAAGAACGCGCAGGACGCGCGCCGCGGCAAGATTTTCACCAAGATCATCCGTGAGCTCACCGTTGCGGCTCGCGCCGGCGGCGGCGAAGCCAAGTCGAACCCGCGCCTGCGCCTGGCCATGGACAAGGCCCTTTCGGTAAACATGGGCAAGGATGTGGTCGAACGGGCGATCAAGAAAGCCACTGGCGATCTCGAGGGCGTGAGCTACGAGGAAATCCGCTACGAGGGCTATGCCCCCAGCGGCATCGCGGTGATCGTCGACTGCATGACCGACAACAAGGTGCGCACCGTCGCCGACGTCCGCCACGCTTTCAGCAAGTGCGGCGGCAACCTCGGCACCGACGGCTCGGTCAGTTTCATGTTCACCAAGCGCGGCGTGCTCAGCTATGCCGCGGGCGCCAACGAGGACGCGATCACCGAAGCGGCGATCGACGCCGGCGCCGATGACGTCGTGGTCTATCCGGAAGACGGCGCCATCGACGTGCTGACCGCGCCGGAATCGTTCGAGCCGGTGAAAGCGGCCATGATCTCGGCTGGCTTCGCGCCGGACGAGGCGGCGGTCACCTGGCGCGCCGACAACGACGTTGCGGTTGCCGGCGACACCGCCCAGCAGGTGGTCAAGATGATCGACATGCTCGAGGACCTGGACGACGTCCAGAACGTCTACCACAATGCGGAACTCGGGCAAGACGCCTACCAGTGACCCGCATCCTCGGCATCGACCCGGGTTCGCAGCGCACGGGCGTGGGCATCGTCGATGCCGACGCCAGCGGCCGCGCCACGCACGTCTTCCACACCGCGCTGGTGCTGCTCGAGGCCGAGAGTTTCCCCCTGCGCCTGAAGTTGCTGCTCGATGGCCTCGGCGAGATCATCGGGAAATACCGGCCCGATGAGGTGGCGATCGAGAAAGTGTTCATGGCGCGCAACCCCGATTCCGCGCTCAAGCTCGGCCAGGCCCGCGGCGCGGCGATGTGCGCCGCGGTCATGCGCGACCTGCCGGTGCACGAATACGCCGCCAAGGAGATCAAGCTGGCGACGGTCGGCAAGGGCAGCGCCGACAAGGTGCAGGTCCAGCATATGATCGGCGT
>JANYBA010000304.1 GCA_025360985.1 Gammaproteobacteria bacterium
CCATGAAGTAGTTGCGATCTTCGTGCTGGATGATGTTTTCCTTCGCGATCGGCTGCCAAAAGCTGGGCCAGCCGGTACCGGAGTCGAACTTCGTGGCGGAACTGAACAGGGCGGTGTCGCAGCAGATGCAGCGGTAAATGCCCTTGTCGTTCGACTCGGCGTATTTGCCGCTGAAGGCGCGTTCGGTGCCTTCGTGGCGCGTGACCTGGTAGGCGAGCGGCGACAGTTGCGCGCGCCAGGTCTCATCGGGCTTGAACGCCGGCGGCAGCTTCTCGACCCGCAGGCGCCGGCCATTGCCGGCGAACTCGACGATATTCACGAACGCGGCATCCGTGGCCGCGGCCAGGGCCGCGCCAGGGCGCAACAGCAGTCCGACGAGGGCCAGGGCCGCGCCGCCCAGCAGGCTGCGGCGGGCCGGCTGTTCGGGCAGGTTGTGGTCAGGCAAGCGTGTGGCAGTCATCGAACGCCTCTCGGGATCAGGATGGGATACCCGACAAGAGGTTGCGATAGCGTGATTGGGTGCGCCGGCGTCGCCGGCGGTTGTGCGGCGTTCAGCTTTGGCGGGTATCGCGCCAGGTGGACTGGGACGGCGCAGCACCTGCATCGGCCGCGGGCCGGTCCTCGGGGGCCGGTACGAATTCGCCCGTCGTCAGTTCGCCGGCCTCCAGCGGAGCCTGTGATTCGGCCGTTTCCGCAATCGCGTCGGCGTCGGCCTCGGGTTCCGGCTCGGTCGCCCGCTCGAGGCGTCCCGAATCCAGCAAGCGCTCGATGCGCGCGAATACCTCGGCGCGCGAAAAGGGCTTCTTCATGAAATCGTCGGCGCCGATGCGCTGCACGTAGAAGGTCTCGGTCGCCTGGGCATTGCCGCTGATCATGATGACCGGGATGTCCTTGGTCAGCGGATCGCGGCGCAGCATGCGCAGGGCCGTGAAGCCATTCATGCCCGGCAGGACGATGTCCAGGAAGATGATTTGCGGCTGCTGCCAGCGCGCGAGCTCCAGACCGGTTTCGGCGTCGCCGGCTTCGATCGTCTCGAAGCCGTTCTGGACCAGCATGCGTTTGAGCATGGCGACGATCGTCGCGGAGTCGTCGACGACCAGGGCCGTGCTGCCTTTTTTCACGCCGAGCCGGGTCTTGACCCGACGATCCACCGGTTCGGGCGGGATCGGCGGCAAGGGCTCAGGCTGCTGCCGGTTGGCGGCAAACAGGCGTTTCAGGCGGTCTAGCGTACTCAAACTCATTATCCGGACCCCTCCCCGGGACCTTGGACCCGGCCATGTTTCCACGCCAGCCCGGCCGAGGCAATGACCCCGGCCGGATAGTGGGCCCGCTGCGCCTACTGGATCGGCAGGTCGAGCATGAGTTCGCGCACGAATCGCACGGGCGGCGAGCCGTAGGCCAGCACCGCGTCGTGGTAGGTCCGCAGGTCGAACTTGGCGCCGTCGCGCTTCTGGACTTCGTGCAGCAGGTCGAGGTGTTCCTGCAAGCCGACGAAGTAGGTGGGCAACTGCGCCGAGGTCAGCCGGGCGCGCGTCCATTTGCCCGCGGCCTCGCGTTCTTCCTGGAAGGTCTGTTCGGTCATCAGCGCCATCGCGTCCTTTTCCGACATGTTGTCGACCTGGATGGCCTGGTCGAGGATGGCGTTGGCGATGCCGCGCAGGTACCACTTGAGCTGGATCAGGTGGTACAGCGGGTCGTTGTCGCGGAAACCCTGCTCGGCCATCATCCGCTCGGCGTAGACCGCCCAGCCTTCGACGAAGCTGCCCGACGAGAGCACCGCACGCAGCGTCGAGGGGTACTTGTTGGAATGCCAGATCTGCACGTAATGGCCGGGCATGCCCTCGTGCACGCCGAGCTCGGCGATGGCGCGGGTGTTGTATTCGCGCAGGAACGACGCGACCTGCTCCGGTTTCCAGTCGGTGGGGATCGGCGAAACCGCGTAGAAGGTCGCCAGCTGCTTGTCCAGCGGACCGGGCGAATCGCAATAGGCGACGGTGACACCGCGCTGGAACTCCGGCATCGGGATCACCTGCACCGGGGCGTCGGGCAGGGTAATCAGGTTCTTGGCGCGAACGAAGTCCGTGGCCTTGGCCAGCTCGGCCTTGGCGACGTCGACCACCGTGTCGCGCGTCGGCGCATCGGCATTGGCGAGGTTGAGCGCGGCGCGGATCGCCGCCTGTTGCTGCGCCGGCGTCGGCGACTCGGGGCGGTCGCCCGCGTTTGGCTTGTCGGCGAGGACCTGGCGCGCGATCTTGTACATCTCGACGCGGGTGCTGGCCAATTCGGCTTCGGCGCGCTGGCGAATGTCCTGGCGCGTCATCGGTGACAACAGCGCGAAGGCGAGTTTCTCGTCATAGAGTTTCTGGCCGAGGCGGAAGTCGCCCTTGGCGTTGGGCACCAGGGTCTTGTCCAGCCAGGTTTGCTGCTCGGCGGCAGCCGCGCGCAACGCCGTGGCCGCGGCCTCGAGCCGTTGTTTGTCGGCGGGTGGGAGTTCGCCCGCGTGCGGCAGGATCATGCTGTCGACCAGGCCCATGACGCCGGCATTTTGCTGGGCGACAGTCTTGGCGTGGATTTCCGGCACGCGCGCCGGGTCGAGGTTGGCGCGCATCTGCGCGAACAAGGCCGGGATTTTTTCCATGCGCGCGGTCGCCGCGCGCAGGCGATCGGGCATCGGTGCGAATTCGCGCGCCATCAGGGTGTACAGCGCGCCGCCGGCGAGTTGGCCGTAGATCTGCGGGTCCCAGGCCCAGCTTTGCAGCGTCTCGGTGTTCCAGATGTCGTAGCGCAGCTGGTTGTCGAGCAGGGCCGCGTCGACCTGGTTCTCGCGCGACAAGGTGCTGCGGTCGATCTTGCCCAACTCGGCCAGCATGTCTTTCGAGAACTTCAGCCCCTTGGCGCGACCGTCGACGCTGAGGTCGTCGAGTTCGGCGTCGAAACGATGGTCGCCGATCTGGGTGGCGCTGACCGGGCTGAGTTTCATCGCGCCATCGAGCCAGCGTTTGGACAGGTCGGCGAAGGCGGCGTCGGAACTCTGGGCGACGACGTTGGCTGGCGGCGACGGCGGCGAGCTGCAGGCGGCGAGCAGGACCACGAGGAACGACAACAACATGGATCGGCGCATGGCAGGAATCCTGGCGGGGGCGAGGTCAGCCGCTAGGATAACGCGGTCGTGCCGTTCAGGTGTCAAACACCGCCGCTTCGGTCGGGCGCGATGGATGCGAACGCCGTACCACCGGCAGCAATTGCGCGAGCATCGCGCTGCCGGCCAGGGTCCAGACGATCATCGCGCCGCTGGGCAGGTCGAGCATGGCTGACAGCGCCAGGCCCAGCACGTAGCCGACCACGCCGATGGCGTAGGCGGTCACCAGTTGCGCCTTGCCCTGCATGCCGGCGGTCGCCAGGGCCGGCACGATCAGGCTGGCAAAGACCAGGTAGACGCCGACCAGTTGCACCGACACCGTGATCGCTAGGGCGAACAGGCCATAGAAGACCAGGCCGGTCAGGCGGCCGCGGCGCAGCCACATGAAGGCGAGCAGGATCACCGACAACACCGCCGCCGGGATCATCTGGCCAAAGCTCACCCAAAGGATTTGCCCGACCAGAAGATCCTTGAGGTGCTCGCCACCCTGCGGATTGTTGGCCAGCAGCAACAGGGCGCCGGTGGCGGCCAGTACGAACAGGGTACCAATCAAGGGTTCCTGGTAATGCGGCCAGCGCCGATCGGTCCAGGCCAGCAATCCGGCACCGAGCATGGCGGCGCCGGCGGCGGCGAACTGGATCTTGAAACTCTCTTCGTCGATGCCGACGAACTGCGCCAGGATCACGCCGAGCGCGGCGATCTGGGCGATCGCCAGGTCGATGAAGATGATGCCGCGCGACAGTACCTGCTTGCCGAGCGGCACGTGCGTGGACAGCACGATCAGCCCGGCGGCGCAGGCCGGACCGAGGATGCGGATGTCGAGGCCTTCAAAAGTCATTTCACCGTCCCCAGCAACTTGTCGATGGTCGAGTCGTAAAGGCCGAACAAGTCCTTGGCCTGGGCATCGCCGCCGACCGTGAATGGCAGGCTGACCGCGGGCACGCCGGTGTGGTCGGACAGCCATTCGCTGGCCTTCGGATCCTGGTAGGCGGCGCGGATGATCGCCAGCGTATTCGAGCTCTTGGTGATATCGATCAGGCTGGCCAGGTGGCCGCTGGTCGGCGGCACGCCGGGCTTGGGCTCGAGCGCGCCGATTTGCTTCATGCCGAGCCAGGCAGTCAGGTAGATCCAACTATTGTGGTGAACGACCACGTTGCGGCCTTTCAGCGGCACCGCTTTCGCGGTCCAGCGCGCGATCGCGGCGGCCCAGCGGGTTGAGAAATCGACGAAGCGCTGTTGGTAGACCGCCGCGTTGGTCGGATCCAGTTGCGCCAGGCGCGCGGACAGCGCCTTGGCGATGGTCAGCATGCGATGCGGATCCATCTGCACGTGCGGATTGCCTTCCGGGTGGACGTCGCCGTTGGCGCGATCGAGCGCGGTCGGTTTCTCCAGCGTGACGATCTGGCTCGCCGCCATGAACGACCCCGGTCCGGACGCGACCTTCTGGTTGCCGGACTGCTGGATCAATTTCGGCAGCCAACCGATTTCCAGTTCGGCGCCGTCGCAGACGGCCAGGTCGGCGCTGCGAATCTTCGCGATCAGGCTGGGCTTGGCCTCGATCTGGTGCACGTCCTGCAAGGCATTGGTGGCGACATCGACGTCGATCTTGTCACCAGCCAGTTCGGCCAGCATCGAGGCCCATTCCGGTTCGCAGGCGAAGACGCGCAATTTTGCCTGGGTCGGGACCGAGACCAACGCGGCAGCGGTGAATAGTGTCGCAATCAGTAGCTTGTTCATTCTGGGAATTCCCGGGATCAAAAGGCGTGCGCGCCGTGGGCGCCAAGGGCGACCTGGTATTGCAGGGTCAGGACATTGTCGGAAGCGAACGGATTCGGCAGGTCGTGGCTCAATTGCAGTCGGACCAGCGCGAACTCGCTGTTCAGCCAAGAGAGCTCGACGCTGTTGCGCGAAGGATCGAAATCGCTCGCGTAGGGTCCGGTGTTGTCGGCCCAGAGCTTGTCGTAGCGATAGCCGAGTTCCCACGTGCGGTTGATTCGATATACCGCTTCGATGTAGCCGCCGCGGCGTTGGCCGATCCAGGGTTGCGCGAACGCCGACTGGCCCGGTTGCAGCAGCAGCGGCGGGTCGTAGACGCCATTGCGATCGTCGACCAGGTATTCGCCGCGCACGGTCAGGCCGCCGTCCTTGAGGTTGCCGTTCGGCGCCCACTTGATCGTGCCGTCGGCGATGTAGAGCCTGTTGTCGCCGCTGAAGCCGTCCTCGGCGGCGACCGTGGTCGATTTGAGCATCGACAGTCCGGCCAGCCAGGACGTGTTGTCGTTGATGTCGCCACCGGCCTTGACGAAACCGGTAACGACACCGACGCCGCCGTGGCCACCACCAGCGCTGGGGAAATTGTTGCCGGCGAAGGCTTCGACACCGAATTGCAGGTAGATCGGCGCCGGCGCCAGCCAGTGCAGCTGCACGCCGTCGTCGCCGTATTGGCCGCCGAGGAAGGCCTGGTAGGCGAGCGGGCGATCGTAAAAACTGTCGGTATGCGCGTGGTGGCTGTTGAGGTAACCGATGTCGGAGAAGAAGCGGCCGGCGCGCACGCCCAAGCCGTTCGGCAACGACGTGGTTTCGATACACGCATTCTCCACGCCGACGCTGTCCTGGCCATGATCGTTCGAGGCGGTCAGGGTCAACTGGCCGAAGAATTTCTCATCGATATTGGCGTACATCGTGACTTCGCTTTCGGCGATCGACAGGCCTTGGGCGGCCGGTCCGGCGCCGCCGGCGAGCGGAAAACCGGAACGGTAATAGCCGTCGGGATCGATCGAATTGTGCGCGTAGGCGCCGTTGAGAATGATGCTGATCGCCGGATTGAAGGCATTGCCGTTGGCGCCACCGGCGTCGGCCGCCGGTGGCGGGGCTTCCGCTTCCGCAGTCGTCGCGGCTTCCGCCGATGCGGTCTGTTCGGCTTTCATCGCTTCGAGCGCCGCCTTGGCCTCTTGCGCGGCAGCGAGGGCCTCGGCCGCTTGCTGGCGCAAGGTTTCGGCGTTGGCCTCCAGCGCCTGGATGCGGGCTTCGAGCGATTGCAATTGCGTAGGCGCTTTTTCCACGGCCAGCGCCGAAGTCGACAGCGCGGCGAGGACGCAGAGCACGAGCGGGGATCTGTTCATGGGCGAGCACGGCTGCGGCGGTCGGGGACGGCGCCCGGGGAGCCAAACTCTATAATGTTATAATGTAACTAATCAATAGGCCGGAAGTTACAGTTCGGTAATCCGCGGCTCCGCCGGCCGGCGCAGCAGCTGGGCTCGATTGAGCAGGGGTTGCGCGAACACTGCCGCCAGGATGATCGCCACGCCGAAGTAGAAGCGCGGCGCCAATTCCCGTTGTTCGCCGAGCAGGGGAATCGCCAGCAGGATCGCGTAGACCGGTTCCAGGTTGAGTGCGAGCTGGGTGCTGAAGGCGCTGATCTTGCGCAGCGCCACCAGCGACAGCGTGAACGGCAGCAGGGTGCATCCGGCCGCCAGCAGCACCAGCAGCGCCGCATCGCGCGCGCCGGGCATCGGCAGCGACGTGCCGAAATTGGGCACCAGGGGCGACAAGGCCAGCAGGAACAGGACGCCGGCGCCAAGCTCGATCGCGGTGACGGTCAGCGGATCGGCGCGGTCGACGTAGCGTTTGTTGAGCACGCTGAACAGGGCGGTGAGGAAGGACGACGCCACGCCGACGACGATGCCCAGGTGCATGCCGACGGGCACTCCGCCGACCACGAGCACCATGCCGGGGACCAGGACGATGCCAAGCGCGAATTCGCGCCGCTCGAAACGCCGGTCGGCGAGCCAGGGCTCCAGCGTCGCGGCGAAAATGGAACCCAGCGCCAGGCAGCTCACCGCTACCGAGGCGTTCGCCAGCTTGATCGCGCCGTAGAACGCCAGCCAGTGCAGGGCGACGACCACGCCGATGCCGGCGTAGATCGCCAGCAAACGCCACGACATGCCGCGCAGCCCGCGCCAGACGCGCGGCAACAGCAACAAGGCGCCTGCCACCAACAACATCCGCCAGCAAACCAGGGCCAGCGCCGGCAGGCTGATCAGCTTGCCGAGGATCGCGGTGAAGCCCCACAACAAAACGCAGAAGTGGATCTGCCAAAACGCCTTGGCGTCATCTGTCATTTCCTGGCCTGGGCCAGCCAGGCCAGGACTTCGGCGGCGTGTTTTTCCGGACTGACTTTTTCCCAGACCTGTTCGATCTTGGCGTTGCCGCCGACCACGAAGGTGCTGCGCTGAATGCCCATGTACTTGCGGCCGTACAGGTTCTTTTCGACCCAGGCGCCGTAGGCTTCGAGCAGTTCGTGGTCGGGGTCGGACAGCAGCGGGAAATTGAGCGCGTATTTTTTTACGAACTTGGCGTGCTTTTTTTCGTCGTCCGCGCTCAGGCCGAACACAGGGACGCCGAGCTTGCTGAATTTGGGCAGGTTGTCGCGGAAGGCGCAGGCTTCCTTGGTGCAGCCGGGGGTGTCGTCCTTGGGATAAAAATACAGGACGTAGCGCTGGCCCTTGAGGGAGGCGCTGCTGACGATGCCGCCATCGTCGCTGGCCAGGGAAAATGCCGGGGCGCGGTCACCGATCTTCAGCATGGTTTGTCCTTGTCGCCGTGGTGAAGGGTGTTTAATATATTCAACAGCATATTCAGAACACCAGGATGGAGTCCATCATGAGCCAAAACGCCGAATTGCAGCGCCGCCGGGATGCCGCGGTCGCCCGCGGCGTCGGCCACGCCACCCAGCGTTACGCCGCGCGGGCGCAGAACGCCGAGATCTGGGATGCCGACGGCAAGCGCTATATCGATTTCGCCGGCGGCATCGGCGTGCTCAATACCGGTCACCGGCACCCCAAGGTAATGGCGGCGATCGAGAAGCAGCTCGGCGCTTTCGTGCACAGCTGTTTCCAGGTCATGCCTTACGAGCCCTATATCGCGCTCGCCGAACGGCTCAACGCCGCCGCGCCGATCGCCGGCCCGGCCAAATCCCTGTTCGTCAGCACCGGCGCCGAGGCGGTTGAGAACGCCGTGAAAATCGCCCGCGCCTTCACCAAGCGGCCGGGCGTGATCGCGTTTTCCGGCGGATTCCACGGCCGCACCATGCTCGGCATGGCGCTGACCGGCAAGGTTGCCCCGTACAAGATCGGTTTCGGGCCGTTCCCGGCCGACATCTACCATGCGCGGTTCCCGCATGCCTACCACGGCGTCGGCGTCGACGACGCGCTGGCCGATCTCGCCCACCTGTTCAAGTACGACATCGAACCCTCGCGCGTGGCGGCGTTCGTCATCGAGCCGGTGCAAGGCGAGGGCGGCTTCACGGTGACGCCGCCGGAGTTCATGCGCGCGCTGCGCCAGCTCTGCGACGAACACGGCATCCTGCTCATCGCCGACGAGGTGCAAAGCGGCGTCGCCCGCACCGGCAAGCTGTTTGCGATGGAACATTACGACGTCCGCGCCGACCTGATCACGGTCGCGAAATCGATCGGTGGCGGCCTGCCGCTCGCCGGCGTGATCGGTCGTGCCGAAGTGATGGACGCACCCGCGGCCGGTGGCCTGGGCGGCACCTATGGCGGCAATCCGGTCGCCTGCGCGGCGGCGTTGGCGGTGCTGGACGCAATCGAATCGGAAGGCCTGCTGGCGCGTTCGAGCGCGATCGGCCAGCGCCTGCGCGAATTCGTCAGCGTGCTGGGAACGGAACCCGGTCGCGGCATCGGCGAAGTCCGCGGCCTCGGCGGGATGAGCGCGTTCGAACTGATCGTGCCCGGCAGCGCCAACACGCCGGATCCAGACGCGACGAAAGCACTGACCGCGCGGGCAGCCGAACTCGGCCTGATCCTGCTGTCCTGCGGTGTCTACGCCAACACCATCCGCGTGCTGGTGCCGCTCACGGTCGAAGACGCGGTGCTGGAAGAAGGCCTGGCCATCCTCGGCCGGGCCCTCGACGAAGTGCGCGAGACCTAAGGCGCGGTCCGCACCGGGATCTGGACGTTGCACAGCTCGATGTGGCCGGCCGGCACGACGTAGAAATCGTCGCGGCGATTGCGCCGCGCCTCGGCGACGGCCGCGAAACTGGCGCTGTCGGTACGCATCACCTGCAGGTGCAGCCGTTTTTCCGGCGCGACTTCCGATTCCATGCGCACCGAGCTGATCGGCACGTACTGCTTGGCGTCCTCGTAGAAGCCGAGCGGGCCGGTGCCGCGCGGCAAGCTCGACAGGATTTCGATGCCCTGCACGACCCGGCCGACCACGGCGATATTGCGATCCAGGTGGCGGGGCGAATGGCCGATGACCGCATACAGGCTGGCGCCATTGCCGCTGTCGAGTTCGAGGCCGCGTCCGACGCCGACCGCGCCGTAGCAATGGGTCAGCCAGGTCGTTTTCGCCCTCGGGTCGCGGGCGACCGGAAAGCCGCCGCTGAAACCCACCTGCGGCGCATAGACATCGCCATCGGGCAGTCGGGTGAACGGCATCTTCGCCGAAATCGGCGCGGTGAATTCCGGCGGCAGCGTGGCCTTGGCGCTGCCGAGGGGTTTGGGCACCGAGCCTTCCACGTCCTCGCTCGGATCGCCCCATTGCGAGACGTAGTTGTCGTGCGAGCGGATCACTGCGGTGCCGTCGAAGTAATGCTCGTGCACCAGAGTCTTGATGTTGGCGACATGCTGGGGCGCGTACAGCGGCGCCAGTTCGATCACCACGGTGCCGCCGGGCAGATCCATGACCATCGTGTTGGCGGGATCGAGGTCGCGCCAGTCGCTGGCTGGCGCTGCGGTGAGGATATCCGCGAGCGCGCGCGATTTGGCGGGCGTGGTCGGCTTGTCAGCGGCGTCGCTCGCCGATGCGATCGTCAGCGCGAGGGCGAACCAGAGTGTCTTGCGAGCGGGCATGGGCGATCTCCGAAAGAATGGATCGATTCTGGCACAGGGTGAACCGCGCGGGTCAGCGCACCTCGAATTCCATGGTCATGCCAGCGTCGGTGTGGTTGGCGTGGGGCGTCGACTTGTCGACCGCTTCGGACGACACGGTCATGGGCATCTCGCATTGCAGGACGTAGTGCCCGGGCAGGAATTCCCGACGGATCCAGACTTCGCGACGGATGTCGTGGCTGTCGAGGACGCCGCCCAGGGCGTAAGCGGTCGGCGCGTGCTCGGCATCGTCCTGCCGCCAGGCCAGCGTGTCGGCCATGGTCTTGCCCGTGAATTGCCGGTAGAAATCCACCTCGTGCATGAAAGGCCCGGCGTTGACGACCTTGACTACCTGGACGCCGGATTTCAGCGGCGTGCTGAATTCGAAGCGGAAATCCCGCAATGTCAGGACGGTGTTTTCCTTGTGCGGTGCATCGTCGTGCCGGCCGGCCTCGGTCACGGTGATGGTATGCAAGTCGCGCAGTTTGGAGAAGTCCTCGTTCCAGCACATCAGGATGTAGCGACCGGGATCCAGGCGCAGCCATTGTTCCGTGGTATCGCCCGGCGACAACAGGCCCGGGCCGTTGTAGTCGACGGTGCCCTTCGGAAAGTCCACGCCGCTTTGCACCGCCGCGATGAAGCCGGAGGCGTCCATGCCTTCGGGAAGCTTGATGAACATGGACTCGTGGACTTTCTTGCCATGGTTCGTGAACACGATGTGGCGCAAGCCGGCCGGGACTGAATCGGGCGCGGTGAAGCCCTGGTCGCTGGCGACGATGTTGAACACGAGATCCGCGGCAGCACTGGCGGCGTTGCTGGTGCCGCCGTCGCGGTCGGCGCCGTCGTTGGCAGGAGCGCACGCGGACAACGCCACGCCAAGAACGAGTATGACGCACGATTTCATGGTCGACCTCCCGGTTTGGAAGTCAGGGCTGTTGGCGCGCGCCCAAAACTGACCAGCTAAGGCGGGTTATTTTCGCCCAAAATTGACCAGGGTGTTCCTTCTATCCTG
>JANYBA010000356.1 GCA_025360985.1 Gammaproteobacteria bacterium
ATGGCGCGTTTGAAGAAGTAATCGTCGCTCAGCGGACCCAGATTTCCACGCGCTCGTCGCGGGAGCCGCCGAAGCCACCGCGCGACGCCGCGCCGACCAGCGGCAAGGCGCCACCAAAGCCGCGGACCCGCTTGGCCGTCAACCCAGCCACCTGCAACTGCGACGCGACGAAATCAGCGCGCTCCTGGCTGGTCACCAACGCCCGGTACGGCAATTCGGGATCGGGGGCGACAAATCCGACCAGGATGATTTCCCTGAAATGGGACAGCGTAGTGGCTAGCCGCGGCAAGTCCTGCACGGTGCGCGAATCGAGCAAGCTCGTGTTTTCGGCAAAGCGCAAATTGGTCGATACTCGCGTCGCGCCCTGCAGCAACTGCCGATATTCCTCGGGTGCGTTGCTCGGGATCGACGCGACGAACAACCTGGGCATGACCGAAATGAAACCGTGGCCTTCGACGATCGCCTGGCCTTCCGGCGATATCGCGTAGTTCGCGAGGGCGCGTCCCAGTGCGCCCATCAATGGTCCGCCAACCAGGTACAGGCGACGAACCAGCGGATACTCCTCGGCGCGCAAGTTCACGCTGGTGGGCGCGACCGCGCGACCGCCCGCACTGATCGCCAACACCCGTACATTGCCGGGAACGGCGCCGGGCATCCTGATCAGGCCGATGCCATTGGTGTCGGCGACGAGCGCCGCAATCAGAGCATCGCGATCGCGGTGATGCCGAGCGTCGCTGCGCACGCTGGTTCCTGCGCGGAGGACCTGGCGGAGCAAATCCGATTCCGCGCCATCGACCACGTGCAAATGGATCTCGCCGGGCTTGCCGCCAAGTTCCTTCCAATCCCGTACCCGGCCGGACACGATTCGGCCGAGATCGGCGACGCTCAATCGATCGACGGCATTGCTCCGGCTGGTCACCGCCGCGAGCGCATCGAGCGCGACCACGTATTGTTGTTCGGGCGCGTCCAGCTGTCCCAATTGCCAGGCCGCGTCTTTTTCCGCAGCGGTCGCCGGGCGCGCAGCCATCGTGATCTCGGCGTTGCCGTCGATAAGGTCGGTATAGCCTTGCGCCGTACTGCTGCTGGCGATCTCGAACACGATCGGTTCGCCGTCGCGGGTCGCGGCGATCTCCAGTGCTGGCCCGGCGCGACGATGCCGGATTCCGGAATAGCCCGCCTCTCCCAGCCAACCTTCGACGATGGCTGGGAGGACGCGGTCGCTCAGGGTTTGGCTGCCATGGATGCGAACGCGTTCGGCATCATCGGATTGCGCTGAGGCAATGCCAGGAAGCGCATAGGCAAGCATGAGGCTGGCAAGGAAGGTTCGCATCGTGGCGCGCTCGCGTTGGTAGCAAGCGAGTATCCGAATCCCAAATTGCACTCAAGTGACAAAATCGCGACTGTCGCGCGCTTTTCAGGCACCCGTCACAATTGGCCGGGCCGGATCGCTGCACCAGCCGCTGTAGGACGCAGCATAGACGCGGGCGCCATGCAGTCCCGCGTATTCCATCGCCAGCAGGCTCTGGCAGGCAGTGACACCGGAGCCACACTGCAGCACGACCTTTCCTGGCTCACGCGCCGCAAGCAGCGCGGTGAATTGATCGCGCAGTTCCCGGGCTGGCAGGAAAACTCCGTCGCGCATGTTCTGGGAGAACGGACGATTGATCGCGCCAGGAATGTGCCCGGCAACGCGATCGAGCGGCTCGACGTCGCCGCGGAACCGTTCCGCCGCGCGGATGTCGACCAGCCAGCCGGGTAGTTCGCCGGCGCGCCGCTGGATCTCCGCGCTGTCCGCGATCATCGCGCGGTCGAATTCGCCGTGGTAATGGCCACGCGTGATCGTCGGTGGCGAGGATTCCAGCGGCAGATCGAGTGTCGTCCAGCGCGCGAAGCCGCCATCGAGCACGGCGACATTTTCGTGACCGAGCAATTTCAGCAACCACCAGAAGCGCGCCGCCGCCATCGCGCCGTCCGCGGCATCGTAGACGACGACCTGCGATCCGGGCGAGATGCCGAGGCGTTCGAGTGTTTCGCAGAAGTCCGTGGCCTCCGGCAGGGGATGGCGTCCGAACGAAGCCGGTTTTCGATGATCGGAAAGATCGCGATCCAGATGCACGTAGCCGGCGCCAGGCAGGTGCGAGGCGCGCCACGCGCGTTCCCCGGCCTCCGGATCGGCGCCCGCCAGAACGAAGCGGGTGTCGACGAGGCGCAATTCGGGGCGGCCAAGTTGGGCGGCGAGTTGTTCGGCCGAAACCAGGGTCGTCCAATTCATGTGGCACGCTCCAGGCGCTCGCGGAAATTCACCAGCATCGCCGCGGTCGCGCCCCAGATCCGGTAGTTCTGGTAGCGGAATTCGACCAGTCGGCGCTTGCGGCCACGATAGTCCACTTCCAGGTGCCGCACCTGGGCCGGGTCGAGCAGGAAGTCGAGCGGGACTTCGAACACTTCCTCGACTTCGGCCGGGTCGCGAACCGCGGCGAATTCGCCGTCCACCCTGGCCACGACCGGAAATACGTGGAAGCCGGTGATGGTGGCGAACGGATCCAGATAACCCTGGGGCTGCGCCAAAGCCGACGGCAATCCGACTTCCTCGCATG
The DNA here is from genome assembly GCA_025360985.1 of Gammaproteobacteria bacterium. Classification (GTDB taxonomy): domain Bacteria; phylum Pseudomonadota; class Gammaproteobacteria; order Xanthomonadales; family Xanthomonadaceae; genus Arenimonas. Next base: position 2,598 of record JANYBA010000356.1, read on the forward strand.
CCTCGCGCAAGGCCGCCGCGACCGGGTCGGCGTCGCCGGCCTCGATCATGCCGCCGGGAAAACTGACTTGCCCGCCGTGGTTGCGCAGCGCCTCGGTTCGTCGCGTCAGCAGGACCTGGACACCGTGCCGGCGTTCCACGAGGCCGACCAGCACGGGCGCCGGGCGCATCGATCGGCCCTGGTTCGGCAGCAGTTCGACCAGTTCGGCGTGGTTCCACGCCGGCCCGGTCGGCGGCGACGATAGCGGCAGCAAGGCCAGCGCCACGCGCGCAAGGAAGTTGGGGCCGGGGCTCACGCCCGCTGCGCTTCGCGTCGGGGCAGCACGACTTCGATCAGATGCAGGCGCTGGTCGTCATTCATCTGCGTCCACCGGGTGATTTCGGAGACGGTCCGCAGGCAGCCATCGCACAAGCCATCATCGGCGAGATGGCAGATGCCCACGCAAGGGCTGGGGACGGCGCGAAACGAGGGATTCATCGATGGATCTGCCCGCGCCAGCTGAGCCGGCGCGGGCCTTGGGCAATTACTGGACGCTGATGAGCTTGACGTCGAAGATCAGGGCCTGGCCGGGCCCGACCGGGGCGCGCGGATCGTTGCCATAGGCCTGATCGGGCGGCAAGAACACCTCCCAACGAGAACCGGCTGGCATCATCAACAAGGCTTGTTTGAGGCCAGTGAGGTTCAGTTCGCCCATCTTGATGGAGGCAGGCTGGGCATTGCCCGAATAAGTATTCTGGACTTCCTGCCCGGTCGAGATGGATTCGCGGTAATGGATCGTTACCGTGCTGGTCCCGGTGGGCTTGGGGCCCGAGCCGATTTCGATGATCCGGTACTGCAATCCGCTCGGCAGGGCGACGACGCCCGTCTTGGTGCGATTGGAGGCCATGAAAACATCGGACTTGGCCTTGTTTTCCCTGGTGGCACGTTCGAATTCGGCGCGCGCCTGCGCAACCATCACCTGCTCAAACTGCCGCAAGGTGGCATCGAGCTTGTCGGCCGAAACGGTCGGCTGCCGCTTGGCATAACCATCCTGGAGTCCACGGATGAGAGTGGCGATGTCGACCTGGACATTTTGCGCGGAATACCTGCTGCCAACGTCATAGCCGAGGCCATAGCTGAGCGTGGTCTTGTCGATACCCGTCATGTTCGGGCCAGCGGCCGACTGGGCCGGTGCCGGTGCCGGTGCCGGGGACGGGGTCGGAGTGGTCTGGGCCAGGGCGCCAGTGCCCAAGGCAAGCGCCGTGACGGCGGCCAGCAAACGCAACTTCATCAGTACTCTCCAAAGAGTGGGCAACGGGGGCAGATGGCGCCCCGAGGACGCGATAGGATA
>JANYBA010000358.1 GCA_025360985.1 Gammaproteobacteria bacterium
CGCCAGGACGATCATGCACGGCAAGACCTCGCGCATCCGCCATACCGGCCGCGGCGTGTTCGCCGGCCTGCCCGACGACTTCGAAGCGACCCGTTACCACTCGCTGGTGGTGGAACGCGCGTCATTGCCGGATTGCCTCGAGGTCACCGCCTGGACCGAGGGCGCCGACGGCGGCTTCGACGAGATCATGGGATTGCGGCACAAGGCGCTGCCGGTCGAGGGCGTGCAATTCCATCCCGAATCGATCCTGACCCAGCACGGCCACGACCTGTTGCGAAACTTCCTATGTCGATAACCCCGCACGACGCCCTGCAGCGCGTTATCGTCCACCGCGAGATCTTTTTCGACGAGATGGTCGACCTGATGCGCCAGGTCATGCGCGGCGAGGTCTCGCCGGCGATGACCGCGGCCCTGCTGATCGGCCTGCGCGTGAAGAAGGAGACCGTCGGTGAGATCGCCGCGGCGGCGACGGTGATGCGCGAATTCGCCGCCCGGGTCGACGTGCCCGATCGCGAGCACCTGGTCGACATCGTCGGCACCGGTGGCGACGGCGCCCATACCTTCAATATTTCCACCGCGGCGATGTTCGTCGCGGCGGCGGCCGGCGCCCGCGTCGCCAAGCACGGCAACCGCAGCGTGTCCTCGAAATCCGGCAGCGCCGATGTGCTCGAGGCGCTCGGCGCGGCGATTGAACTGCGGCCGGAGCAGGTCGCCCGCGGCCTGGCCGAGACCGGTTTCGGCTTCATGTACGCGCCGATGCACCATCCGGCCATGAAGAAGCTCGCGCCGATTCGCAAGGAACTGGGCGTGCGCACGATCTTCAACATCCTGGGACCCCTGACCAACCCGGCCGGCGCGCCGAACATCCTGATGGGCGTATTCCACCCGGACCTGGTCGGCATCCAGGCGCGCGTGCTGCAGCGCCTCGGCGCCAGGCACGCGCTGGTCGTGCATGGCCGCGACGGACTCGACGAAATCACCCTTGCCGGCGGGACTTTCGTGGCAGAACTGCGCAATGGAGTGGTCGAAGAGTACGAATTGCTGCCGGGCGAATTCGGACTGGCGATGGCCGACCTCCAGTCGATTCGCGTCGACACGCCCGACGAGTCGAAGGCGATGCTCATCGCGGCCCTGGAAAACACGCCCGGCCCGGCCCGCGACATCGTCCTGCTCAACGCCGGTGCGGCGCTCTACGCGGCTGGCGTCGCCGGATCGATCGGCGACGGCATCGAGAATGCGCGCGCGGTCGTGGCCAACGGCGCCGCCCGCGCCAAGCTCGACGAATACGTGGCGACGACACGCCGCCTGGCGGCGGAGAGCGCCGGATGAGCGACATCCTGCACAGGATCCTGGCGCGCAAGGCCGAAGAAGTGCGTGCGCGTTCCGCGCGCCTGCCGCTGGCCGTGCTGCGCGCGCGCTGCGCCGACTTGCCGGCGCCGCGCGGGTTCGCCGACGCCTTGCAGGCGAAGATCGCCCTCGGCTTGCCGGCGGTGATCGCCGAGGTCAAGAAAGCCAGCCCCAGCCAGGGCGTGATCCGGCCGGACTTCCACCCCGCCGATATCGCGCGCAGCTACGAGGCGGGCGGGGCCGCCTGCCTGTCGGTGTTGACCGACGTCGACTTTTTCCAGGGCGCCAATGCTTATCTGCAGCTGGCCCGGAACGCCTGTCGGCTGCCGGTGCTGCGCAAGGATTTCATGATCGATCCCTGGCAGATATACGAGTCGCGCGTGCTCGGCGCCGATTGCGTCCTGCTGATCGTCGCTGCGCTCGGCGATGCCACGCTGGCCGAGCTCGCCAACCTGGCGCTGTCGCTGGACATGGACGTGCTGGTGGAAGTACACAACCTCGACGAGTTGGAACGCGCCCTGCCGATCGGCGCGCGCCTGGTCGGCGTCAACAATCGCAACCTGCGCACCTTCGAAGTCTCGCTCGACACGACCCTGGCGCTGCGGCCCATGGTCCCGGCCGATCGCCTGCTGGTGGCCGAGAGTGGCATCCACGCTGCGTCCGACGTCGCGCGCTTGCGCGGCGAAGGCGTGCAGGCCTTCCTCGTGGGCGAGGCGTTCATGCGCGCGACCGACCCGGGCGCGGCCTTGGCCGCGCTGTTCGCCTGAGCCGTCAACCGGCTTGCGGGAGCAGCAGCCGCACCGCCAGGCCGCCGTAGTTTTCCGAAGCTTCCGCCTGCAGTCGCCCACCCATGGCCGAGACGGCGTTCTCGGCCCAGGTCAGGCTCGTGCCCCGGTCCGGCATGGCCGGCGGTTGCGCAAACTGTTCGAGCAGGCGTTGTGCATCCGCGCGCGGCCGCTCGTCGTCGAAACGCAGGCAGACCATGGCGCGACCTTCGAGGTCTTCGCGACTTGCCGAGATGCGCACCGGCACGAGGCCGCCATCGCCCAGCCGGCCGACCTGGTCGAGCAGCGTATGCAGCACCTGCTGCAGGACTTCGCGGGCCGCGGCCACCGGTGGCTGCGTGGCCACCGAGTCGTCGATCCGGACGGCGGCGCCGACCCCGGCCTGCGGTTGCCGTCGCAGCGCCTGCTCGAGCGCATCGGACAGTCGGATCGGCGCCAGGATCCCGGGCCCGGCCACGAAGCGCGAGTATTCGGCGACTTTTTCCTGCATCTGCTCCAGTCGCTTGCGCAGGCCGCGCAATTCGCCGCGGGCTTCGGACACGAGGCCGCCGTGCTCGCCGAGGTGGTCCTGGAGCACGGCAATCAATTCGGTTTGCCGATGGTGCGACAGCCCCGGCGCGGCCAGCTCGCGCACCAGGGCCTGCATGCCCGAAATATGCACCTGGTCGAGCAGTCGTAGCGGTTGGCCGATCTGTTCGTGGACCGGCGCCAGCGACTCGCCGAGATCCCGGACGATGCCGCCGGCCATCTCGCTGGCGCCGCTGCGGTAGCTTTCCCGGCGCAGGCGCCCGCGGGCGTCGGCGAGGCGATCGAGCATGCGGTCGAATTCGGCGGCGAGCGCACCGATCTCGTCGCGGCGATTGAATTGCAGCCGGGCCATGTTGTCGTCGTTGGCGCCGATCTGGCGCGCCTGCCGGGTGAGCTGCACCAGCGGCACCACCACGCCGGAATTGAGCAGGCCGAGCAGGACCAGGGCGATGCCAATACCGGCCACGCCGGTGCCGAGCAGGGACAACCGCAGGACGCTGCGACCGCGCGCGCTGATCTCGCGCGGCGTGGAAACGCGCAGGTCCAGGGCGGGCTTGCCGTCGACGCTGAAGATCACCGTATCGGCATAGGAGTTGTCGGCGTCGACGCTCATCTGCAACGGCGTGTTGGCGAGCGCGTCGCCGCGGGGCGTGTCGGCCGGGGCCGGGGGCGACGCGCCCCGGTGCGGTGTGAAATCCACTTGCAGGCGGCCCTGGCGGGCGATCCGCCGCACGACCTGCTTGTCGAAGAATCGCCCCATCATCAGCGTGCCGTGACGGGGACCCGCGCGCAGGGACGTGAGGATCGGCGTGGAAGCGACCAGCATCACGCCCCGGGATGTCAGCACCAGGCCGGCGCGCGTACGCGGCGTGTTTTCGTTCGCGAGGAAAGGCGAGTCGGCCGGCAGTATCGATGCGGTGAATTCGTCCAGGTCGAAGGCTCGCAGCGATCCGAGGTCCATGGCCCGGGCCCAGACCTTCCTGCCCGCAGGATCGTAGATTCCGAGCAGGTTGACCTTCAGGCTCAGCTGCGACTGCATGCCCAGGTTGCTCTCGACGTAGTCGGTGTTGCGGTCGATCACGAACTGGTAGGTATCGTCCCAGTAACCCCAGTCTTCGGGCTTGCCGGCCAAGACTTGCAGTTCGTGGTTGGTGACTTCGAGCACGAGCTCGGCGTTGCGCCGGGCCTGTTCCTGTTCCAGGTCCAGGAACTTCGGATAGATCAGCCCGCGGCCCACCAGCTGGATGGCGAGCAGGGTCGCCAACAGCAGCAACAGCACGATCAGCAGGGTGCGGCGGCGCAGGTCCATGGTGTTGGACGGCGGCCTGGTCGCGCGTCAGCGCGTGCCGTACACCACCACGGTCTTGCCGCGGGCGTGCAGCTTGCCCTCGATCTGCAGCTGCTTGAGCACGCGCCCGGCCATTTCGCGGGAACAGCCGACGATGCGCGCGAGTTCCTGGCGTGAGACCCGGAGTTGCGTGCCCTGCGGGTGGCTGAGCGCGTCGGGCTCGCGGCACAGGTCGTTCAGGGTCCGGATGATCCGGCCGGTTACGTCCAGGAAAGCCAGGCGGCTGGCCTTGCGGCTGGTGTCGAGCAGGCGCTGCGACAGCTGCGCGCCGATCGAGTACAGGATTCGCGGGCATTCATTGGCGAGGGTGCTGGCGAACAGTTGGTGCAGGCGCTCGTAGCCGAGCTCGGCCAGTTCGCAGGGCGTGCGGGTGCGCAGCAGGACGTTGCGGATGGTGGCGGAAACGAACAGGCCCATCTCGCCGACGAATTCGCCGGCGTTGATGTAGCCCAGCACCAGCTCGCGGCCGTCGGGCTCGACGCTGACCACGCTCAGCGAGCCGCTGATGACGTAGTAAAGCGTGTTGGCGTTGTCGCCGGGCCGGAACACGTCGGTCCGCGTCGGGTAGCGGCGGCGGTGGCACTGGTCGAGGAAATGGCTGAGCGAAACGGCGTCGAGCGCCAACGGGCTGATGACCGGGCGAAGGGTACTCGAGTCGCTGAGCGAGGTCCGGTGTGGTGTCATGGCGAGCCTGGCATTCTGTGAAGTACGGACACAGCTTAGGCCGTGACG